>DXBU01000022.1 GCA_019116385.1 Candidatus Blautia faecigallinarum
CGGCAGAGGGATTTTTATCAGAAGCATATCTGGAAGAAAAACTCCTTCGCCTTTCGGAAAAAACAACGATCTGTGCCATGGACATCAAAGCCCTTTTGAAGCATGTGCCTATGGAGGATACAGCCTCTGTATTTGACGCTGGAGTGGGAGCATACCTTTTAAATCCTTTGAAATCTTCTTATACCTTTGACGATGCTGCAAAAGAATATCTGGGCGGCGTGCTGTTTCCTGCAAGGGAAAGCCTTTTGGGAAAGGCTTCTCTAAGAAAAGCCTGGGAAGAAGGACAGGAGGGGCTCAAGACCCTGGCCTGCTATGAAGCCTATACCGCCCGCCAGTGCCGGGAACCGATCCTTAAGAAACTTTTGGAAACGGGTATGGAAAAAGTTTACTATGAGATCGAGCTGCCTTTGGTATTTACTTTGGATTCCATGGAAAAATGGGGGATCCGGGTAAAGGGCGAGGAGCTGAAGGAATATGGAGAAAAGCTGACGGTAAGGATCCGGGAACTGGAAGGGCTGATCTATAAGCAGGCAGGAGAAGAATTCAATATCAATTCTCCGAAACAGCTGGGAGTGATCCTCTTTGAAAAAATGGGCATTCCCGGTGGGAAAAAGACAAAAACCGGATATTCCACTGCAGCGGACATCCTGGAAAAGCTGGCTCCGGAACAGCCCATTGTTAAAGATATCCTGGAATACCGTCAGCTGACGAAGCTGAAATCCACTTATGCAGACGGCCTGGGCAGCGTGATCGAGGAGGACGGAAGGATCCATTCTACCTTTAACCAGACGATCACCGCTACCGGAAGGATCAGCAGCACCGAACCCAATCTTCAGAACATACCGGTGCGGATGGAACTGGGAAGACTGATCCGCAAGGTATTTGTTCCTGAAGAAGGATTTGTATTTCTGGATGCAGACTATTCCCAGATCGAGCTGCGGGTTCTGGCTCATATGTCCGGAGACGAAAAGCTGATCCAGGCGTACAAAGAGGCCCAGGATATCCACAGGCTGACCGCATCCCAGGTGTTTCATGTACCCTTTGAGGAAGTGACGCCTCTTATGCGCCGCAATGCCAAGGCAGTGAATTTTGGGATCGTATACGGGATCAGCTCCTTTGGGCTCAGCCAGGATCTGAGCATTACCAGGAAGGAAGCGGCAGAGTATATCGAGAAATATTTTGAAACCTACCCTAAGATCAAAAGCTTTCTGGACCGTATGGTGGAAGAAGGAAAAGAAAAAGGCTATGCAGTCACTATGTTTGGCCGCCGGCGCCCTATACCGGAACTGAAATCCAGCAACTTTATGCAGCGTTCCTTCGGGGAACGGGCCGCCATGAACTCACCGATACAGGGAACGGCGGCAGACATCATCAAGATCGCTATGAACCGGGTGCGCAGCCGTATGAAAGAGGATGGCCTGTGCTCCCGTCTGGTGCTGCAGGTCCACGATGAATTGCTCATCGAAACAAAAATCGAAGAAAAAGAACAGGTGGCCAGGATCCTGAAAGAGGAAATGACAGGAGCCGCCCGGCTTGCCGTGGAACTTGCCGTGGACATGCACGAGGGCAGCAGCTGGTATGAGGCGAAATAATATGAAAACGATAGGAATAACCGGAGGCGTGGGAGCCGGAAAAAGTACGGTGCTTTCTTTTTTGGAGGAACACTGCCAGGCTTATGTGATCCAGGCGGATCTTGCGGGACACAAGGTTATGGAGCCGGGAGAGCGGTGCTACGGGCCGGTGGTGGAACTTTTTGGAAAAAAAATATTAAAAACAGACAAAACCATTGACCGGAAGAAGGTTTCTGATGTAGTATTCTCTAATGAAGAGCTTTTGAAAAAATTAAATGCCATTATCCATCCGGCAGTGAAGACTTATATCCTGGAGGAACTTGCCCGCCAAAAAGAAGAAGGGCGAAAGCTCTGTGTGGTGGAAGCGGCTCTTCTTTTGGAAGAAGGGTATCAGAATTTCTGCGATCAGGTATGGTACATCCATACAGATCAGGAAATACGCATAGAACGGCTGCGGGAAAGCCGGGGTTATACCCGGGAAAAGGCTCTTGCTATAATCAAAAGCCAGGCGCCGGAGGATTTTTTCCGAAGCCATGCGGATTATATTATAGAAAACAATAAGGACCTGGGGAGGACCTTTCAGCAGATCATAGAAGGGGTAGAAAGATTATGAGATTTTGCAGCATAGCCAGCGGCAGCAGCGGAAACTGTATTTACGTTGGCTCAGACCATGCCCATGTGCTGGTAGATGCCGGGATCAGCGGAAAAAAGATCGAGGCAGGACTAAATACACTGGATTTATGTGCCAGGGATATTGACGGGATCTTACTGACCCACGAACATTCCGACCATATCAAGGGATTGGGCGTGATGGCCAGAAAATATGAAATTCCCATTTATGCCACAGGAGGTACAGTGGACGCCATGAGCCGTATAAGCTCTCTTGGAAAGCTTCCAGAAGGGATCTTCCGGGAAATCCGGGAGGACGAACCTTTTCAGATCAAGGACCTTTCCATCAATCCCTTTACGATCCCCCACGATGCGGCACAGCCTGTGGGCTATCGTCTGGAATGTGCGGGACATTCTGTGGGGATCGCTACGGACCTGGGAAAATACAACGAATATATAGTGGACAGCCTTAAGGATCTGGACGCCCTTCTTTTGGAGGCCAACCATGATATCCGGATGCTCCAGGTGGGAAAATACCCCTATTATCTTAAACAGAGGATTTTGGGAGACAGAGGGCATCTTTCCAATGAGAATGCCGGAAGGCTTTTATGCCGTCTGCTCCACGATAACTTAAAGGCCGTATTTCTGGGCCATTTAAGCAAGGAAAACAATTACGAAGCACTGGCATATGAAACCGTATGCCAGGAGGTAACATTAGGCGACAACCCTTATAAGTCCAGGGATTTCCTGATCCAGGTGGCGAAAAGGGATCATATATCAGAAGTGATCACAGTATAGAAAGGAATAGAACAACAATGAAAAAGACGATCATTACAGTGGTAGGAAACGATACCGTAGGTATCATCGCAAAGGTCTGCACCTATCTGGCAGAAAATAACGTAAATATCCTGGATATTTCCCAGACGATCGTACAGGGATATTTTAATATGATGATGGTGACCGACACAAGCGCATCCCAGAAGGATACAGGAACACTTTCCCAGGAGCTTGCTGCCCTGGGAGACAAGATCGGCGTTGTGATCCGCTGTCAGCATGAGGATATTTTTAACAAAATGCACAGAATCTGACAGGTTTCAATAAAAATTTTCTGGGAGAAGGACATATGATTAATATATTTGAAGTAAATGAGACCAACAAAATGATCGAACAGGAGAATCTGGATGTGCGTACCATTACCATGGGTATCAGCCTTCTGGACTGCATAGACAGCGACCTTGAAAAATTAAATCAGAACATTTATGACAAGATCACTTCCCGTGCCAGAGATCTGGTGTCAACTGGAGATAAGATTTCCATGGAATATGGGATACCGGTGGTAAATAAGCGTATTTCCGTAACGCCCATCGCCCTGGTGGGAGCGGCCGCCTGCAAAAGCAGCGAGGATTTTGTTTCCATTGCCAGAACTTTGGACCGGGCTGCAAAAACGGTGGGTGTGAACTTTATCGGAGGGTATTCCGCCCTTGTATGCAAAGGAATGACTCCGGCAGAAGAACTTTTGATCCGGTCCATTCCTCAGGCCCTGGCATCCACCGAGCGGGTGTGCAGCTCCATAAACGTTGGATCCACCAAAACAGGCATTGATATGGACGCAGTGAAGCTTATGGGAGAGATCGTGCTGGAGACTGCAAAAGCGACCAGAGAACAGGACTCCTTAGGCTGCGCAAAACTTGTGATATTCTGCAATGCGCCGGATGACAATCCTTTTATGGCCGGCGCCTTCCACGGTGTGACCGAGGGAGACTGCATTATTAACGTAGGTGTCAGCGGACCGGGAGTGGTAAAGACCGCTCTGGAAAAAGTGCGCGGAAAAGATTTTGAGACCCTTTGCGAGATGATCAAACGTACTGCCTTTAAAGTGACCCGTGTGGGACAGCTGGTGGCCCGGGAAGCATCCAAACGTCTGGGTGTACCATTTGGGATCGTAGACCTTTCCCTGGCGCCCACGCCGGCCATTGGGGACAGTGTGGCAGAAATCCTGGAGGAGATCGGACTTGAGAGAGTGGGAGCACCGGGAACTACGGCGGCCCTTGCTCTTTTAAACGACCAGGTAAAAAAAGGCGGCGTAATGGCTGCCACAGCCGTGGGCGGATTAAGCGGCGCATTTATCCCGGTAAGTGAAGACCAGGGTATGATCGATGCGGTAAACGCAGGTTCCCTTACCCTGGAAAAATTGGAAGCCATGACCTGTGTCTGCTCTGTGGGGCTTGATATGATCGCGATCCCAGGAGACACCAAGGCCTCTACCATAGCAGGGATCATTGCGGATGAAGCAGCTATCGGCATGGTAAATCAGAAGACTACAGCCGTGCGTGTGATCCCTGTGATCGGAAAGGGCGTGGGCGAGACCGTGGAATTTGGCGGACTTTTGGGCTATGCGCCCATCATGCCGGTCAATACGTTCTCCTGTGATGCTTTTGTAGAACGGGGAGGCCGGATCCCGGCGCCGATCCACAGCTTTAAGAATTAAGAGCGCTGACGAGGCAGAAAAAGAAATTGTCAAATAACTTGAGAATATTGACAAATACATGAAAATACGATAAAGTTAGTCTATAATGTTAGAGACAGGTAAGCAATATTTTCAGAAACATAAAATATCCAAAAAAGTATTAGAACTTCTGATACTTTTGGTTGTATGCCTTTTTTATAAGTGTCCTTTCCGATTACTTTTCCATGTAGACTGCCCAGGCTGCGGAATGACACGGGCAATTGTCTCCGCAATTAAATTAGATTTTAAAGCTGCATTTCAATACCACGCTTTATTTCCGATCGTGATATTGGGCGGATTCTATTATGTGTTTAGAGAATATTTGTATATGGGAAAGAAAAAAGAGAAGATCGCGGTGATCTCAGCCGCGGCGCTTTTTCTTATAAGATGGCTATTAAGAATGACGTAAAGTGGCAAACGCATTACAAACAATAGGATTTAAGTCGCATAAATGCAGGCAGAATGGCTTTGCTTTATGCGGCTTTTTTCATAGTTTTTTGAGGATATGGGGAAGGAACATGATCGATCCAAATAAAATATGCATGGGCTGTATGAAAGAAACTCACGGGGAGGAAAAATGCCCTTACTGCGGCTTCTCCTTAAAGGAATACCAAGGAAGAAGAAGTCCCAGAGCACTTCCTGTGTATACAATTCTAAATGGAAAATATCTGATCGGCAAGGTGATCGGCGAAGGCGGATTCGGGATCACATACCTTGCCCTCGATTTAAATCTGCAAATTTCCCTGGCAATTAAAGAATACTTTCCCACAAGCCTGGTTACCAGAGATACCACAGGCGGAAAAACAGAAACGGTTACCCTTTTAAAAAGAGAAAACGCCGATGTATACGAACGGGGCCTGGAAAGCTTTACAGAAGAGGCCAAAAATCTGGCAAAGTTTAACGACAGAGAAGGGATCGTCTCCGTCAGCAACTTCTTCTTTGAAAACGGCACCGGGTATCTGGTGATGGAATACGTATCCGGAAAGTCTCTGAAAGAGGTTTTGGAAGAACGAAAGACCATCCTGTCTGAAGGGGAAACCCTGGAATTGATGCAGCCTCTTTTAAACTCTCTGATCCAGGTACATAAAAGCGGCATTATCCACAGAGATATCAGCCCGGATAACATCATGCTGTCGGACAAAGGAAAGGTGGTGTTGATCGACTTCGGGGCGGCCAGAATGTCCACCGGGGCAGAGACCAGGACTTTGACCATTGTTTTAAAGCATGGTTACGCACCGGTAGAACAGTATCAGACAAAGGGACATCAGGGCCCCTTTACCGATGTGTATGCGGTGTGCGCCACCATGTACTATATGATGTCCGGACAAAAGCCGGAGGCGGCCACAGACCGTGTGAAAGAGGATACCTTAAAATCCCTGGAACAGCTTTCTGGGGAAGTTCCGGGAATGTCTGTATCTCCAGGCGTTTCCATGGCCATTGCCAAAGGTCTTGCGGTGCGCGCAGAAGACCGGTACCAAAATATAGAAAGTCTGATGCTGGATCTTTATGGATTGGCAAAAACCAGATCTTCCTCAGGGGAACCGCTCTATGAAAAGGGAAAACACTCTTCCCCAAAGGATCCGGCAGCAGCCCGTTACAGGGATGAGCAAAAACCGGATAAGTCCGGCAGACATACCGGAAAGATCGCGGCGGCGGCAGCTGTATTTTGCGTTCTGGCCATGGCGGCAGCGGCAGCCGGCATGTTTTTTCTGGATAAAACAAGAGAAAGAAAACAAGAGCAGGAACCTCTCCAGGTGATACATCTGGCATCCGGCCAGGAAGAACGCAGGGTTTCCCTGCTGGCGGAACCAAAGACGGACTTGGGTTCTTTGGAGAAAGTCAATATTGTTATGGCAAGTATTTCCCCCTCCGGGGAGGGAAGCGGCCGCAGTGAAAATTCCCCCATCCTTATGTTTGACGGCGATACCGGAACCGTCTGGATGGAAACCATCACCAATGAAGCAACCCAGGGAGAAACTATAGAAGCTGCTTTTGAAAAGGAATATGAGATCGAGTACATGGCTTTTCGCCTTGGCAACTGGCAGAGCATGCAGATCTTTCAGGAATATAACCGGCCGAAAACCCTGTCCATTTCTCTAGGAGAGAACAGCTTCGAAATGGATTTTCCGGATAACGGACTTACGGAATATTATCTTGAATTTGATCCTCCGGTAATGAGCTCCTCTTTGGTCCTTCAGACCAAGGATGTTTATGAGGGGAAATCCAGAGGAGAGAATTGTATTTCCGATATTTTAATATATGGAGCAAATGCCGATGATTGAGAAAAGAAAAAAACGTATTTTGACTATTCTTTTAAGCCTTTTGTGCCTGGTGCTTTTCTGTGGATGTGCGGCGGGGGGATTTTTATATTTCAGACTGTATGACCGCTATACCCGGCTAGAAAAGACAAGTATGGAAAATCAGGAAGCGAACGAAAAGCAAAAGGAAGAACTGGAAAAACTTCAAACTGCCGTAACCCGGTATCAGACCCAGCTGGATAAGAAAAATACCCAGATCGAAAGATTGAAAATGCGGCTGAATGATTCTTCAGCTGCTTCTCAGCAGACAGAAACCCTGGGCCCGCCTGCAGGCGGCTCTGTGTTTTCCGATGGGGAGCTAAATCCCCGGGACCTGGTGGACGAGGCGGCAGCCCTGGCGGATCTGGATTCCTATTTTCAGTCCTATGAGATCTCCCGTGACGGGCCGGTATTTCAAAGGATCAACGGAAAATCCTATGTGGATAACGAAGATATCGCCCTGGAGGACCTGCGCTACCTGCGCCTGCTCCATTACAATTTTCAGAACCAGGTACAGGTGGGGGAAATGATCGTTAATGCTGCCATTGCGGAAGACGTCCTGAATATTTTCAAGGAACTTTTCCAGCAGAAATATCAAATAGAATCCATTATACTAGTAGACGAGTTCTGGGTTGAGGGGGAAGACGGAAATCGGGCGGATTTTGAATCCATTGAAGTAAACAATACCTCCTGCTTTAACTACCGGCCGGTTTCCGGAGGAGAATCTCTTTCCAATCATGCATATGGCCTGGCTATTGATATCAACCCCCAGCAGAACCCTTATGTGACAGCTGCAGGAGTATATTCCCATGAAAACGCAGCTCCCTATCTGGACCGGAACAGCGGTGATCCCGCAGTGATCGTTCAGGGGGATATCTGCTACAGTATTTTTGAAAAGTATGGGTTTTCCTGGGGCGGTCTGTGGCAGGATCCCATAGATTACCAGCATTTTGAAAAACCCATGGCTTAATGGAGAAAGAAAAACTAGGAGGCAAATATGATTAGTTATGCGATGATCACAAAGCCAGGAAGCAGGAAGAGAAACGAAGACTCCATACTTATGTGTGAAAAAAAAGGCTGCTGGGCTTTTGCCCTGGCGGACGGGCTGGGGGGACATGGACGGGGGGATACAGCATCCGCCGCCGTTACAGACCAGGCCATTAAGGTCTTCAAAAGAAACGGCGCAGGGGAATCCTATCTGGATGACGCTTTTCGCTGTGCCCAGGGCTGGCTGCTCCAGAAAAAAGCTGCCTTGGGAATAACCGAAGAAATGAAAAGCACCATGGTGGTGCTGCAGATCACAAAAGAATATGCCAGGTGGGCCCATATAGGCGATTCCCGGCTCTATTATTTTCAGGGAGGCCATTTGGTAAAAAGGAGTCTGGATCATAGTGTACCCCAGATGCTGGTATTCAGCGGACAGATCAAAGAGGAAGAGATCCGGGATCATGAGGACAGGAACAAAGTGCTGCGTGTCCTGGGCACCCCTTGGGAAGGTCCGTCCTACGAGATCGGGGAACCGGTGGCTCTTACAGGAGACCAGGCTTTCCTCCTTTGCTCAGACGGCTTTTGGGAACTGATCACGGAAAAGGAAATGGAGAAAACCCTGAAACAGTCCAAAAGTGTGGCCCAATGGATGAATAAAATGGAAAAGATCGTAGAGAAAAACGGTGCAGACAGGGAAATGGACAATTATTCCGCTGTTTGTGTTTATATAAGCTAAGAGTATCCGTAAGAAAGAGGGGAAACAGATGGCGATCACAAAATGTGCAAATGGACATTTTTTTGATAACAGCAAATATGCGGAATGCCCCTACTGTGTAAAATTACAGCACGAACGAAACCGTTACGAGGAGCAGATCCGGGAAAGCGTGACCATTGCCATGCCCAAAAGGGAGCAGGAGGAATCGGTCACCATTGGAATGTACGAACCGCCCAAGAGAGACGATGAGAAGACCATCGGGATTTTTGCAAAGGAGTCCGGAAAAGACTTTGTTACCGGCTGGCTGGTGTGCATCAAAGGCCGGGAGAGGGGAAGAGACTACCGTCTCCATAACGGAAACAACTGGATCGGGCGGGGATACCATATGGATGTGTGCGTTGTGGACGATCCGGCGATCTCCCGGGAAAATCATGCCAATATTGTATATGATCCCAAATCCAGCAAATTTTTCTTAGCCCCCGGAAATGGAACAGCCACGGTCCTTAACGGCCAGGCTGTCCTGAAAGCCCGGGAACTGAATGAAAGAGACCGGATCACCTTAGGGGAAAGTGAATTTGTGTTTATACCGTTTTGTAAGGAGGGAGATCTATGGGAGCAAGAAAATGGATGAAGTTTTTCAGCGCCCTGCTTTGTACGGCTGGAGTCTTACTGGCAGCGGCGGTGGTCCAGGCGGACTGTGACATTGAACAGATTTCCCTGCATATGCCGGATGTAAAGATCTACTACCGGTCAGATACGCCGGAGACTTCCTATGAAGCCTATCTGGGAGGGGAAGCCCTTTCCTATGAGGATACGGCAGTCTTTGAGGAGACTGGGGAAGGGGTGGAGTATTATCTGATGCTGGATATCTCTGCCTCTATTCCAGATGCCCAGTTTGAGAATATTAAGGCAGGAATGCTGCAGTTTCTTGAGGAGAAAAGACAAAATGACCGGATTATCCTTCTGACCTTTGGCAATGAGTCGAAAGTCGTGCTGAATGGTTCCGAGACTCCAGAGGCGGCCAGGGAAACGATCCAGGCTTTGACCAATGAGGATATGGAGACGGTCCTGTTCCAATCCATTGTCCAGGCGGCAGATATGATCGATACAGCAGCCCAGACAGAGGAAAAACGCAGAGTGATCATCACGATCACAGACGGAGAAGATTGTGTGACCGGACAGGCAACGGCGGCAGAGGCTCAGAACACATTAAAGGACAAGGGGATCCCCCTTTACGCGTTTGCGGTAGATGTGGGAAAAGAAGAATTTATCAACAGCTTTGGGGAATTTGCCAGAAATACGGGAGGAACTTTAAATATCTTTTCCCAGGGAGACAGCATAGAGCTTTTCCGGCAGATCAAAAGTGTGATCCAGAAAAGCTGTGTGGCCAGATTTCACAGTGCTACCAATGTGGCAAGCAATGAGCGGGAGGATCTGACGGTAAAATTTCTTACGAAAAAAGTACGGAAGACCAGGGAAGTGGTGCCCACCAGGTGGTACCCGGATACGGAAGCACCTGGGATCGTGAAGGCAGAAGTCCTGGGAGAGCGGGAGATCCGTCTCACTTTTTCAGAATCTGTGCTGGGAGCAGATTCCCAGGGGAATTATAAAATAGAAAAAGAAGGGGAAACGATCCCCATTGGTTCTGTTTTCTATTCGGAAGAGGAGAGCCCATCGACGGTGCTCACCTTTGAGGAACCCTTGTATACGGGGACGTACACCCTTTCCTTTTCTAATATTACCGATGATTCTATGGAAAAGAATCCTTTATCAGAACCCTGCACCATCCAGACCGAAGGGATCGAACCTGTAGAAGAAAAAAGCGATCTGGAGAAATTTTTGGAAAAGTGGTGGTGGCTGCTGATCTTGATCGCTTTGCTGATCGCGGCAGGGATCATCAGCACAGCGGTGGTTTTCTATAGAAAGATCAAGAAGAACAAAGGCGTCATTTACGTAGATGGAAAAGCAACGCTGGCTTCCAATGTGGATGTAAAGCAGCACATTTCCACCAGGGACCTTCCCCAAAAGAAGATTGTATTGGTGATACGGGATAAGGTAAATGGAAAGTGCGAGACCAATGTTACCATCAATGGCAGCCTTATGGTAGGAAGAAGCGGCGAATGTGACGTATATTTTGATGATGAGAGAATGTCCAGGCAGCATTTTGCTCTGGAAACAGATGGGACAGATGTATATATTACGGATCTGGAGAGCCACAACGGCACCTATGTGAATGGGATCCGGATCAATAAAAGGCGCAAGCTGCTATCAGGAGATGAAATCGCGGCAGGAAATATGGAGGCCAGGATACTCTGGTAAAAGAAAGGAAGCACCATGGATTTGGAAAATACATTGGAAATGCATATGAAGATAGAATATTATTCCCTGACCGACCAGGGAACCAGAGAATATCAGCAGGATGCTGCCTATGGGGAAGTCCAGGAAAATTTAGGAATGGCGGTACTGTGTGATGGAATGGGCGGCCTTAACGGCGGAGAGATGGCCAGTGATCTGGGCGTGAAATATTTTGCCAGAGATTTAAAGGATGCCTGGCCGGTCCGGAATATCCCTGCTTTTTTACAGCAGGAGGCACACCGGCTGGATCAGATGATAGCCGGACTTAGGGATAAAGAAGGACGGCCTCTGCGTGCAGGTACGACCATCGTGTCGGCTGTCCTTGTGGAAAACCAGGCTTTTTGGCTGTCTGTAGGAGACAGCCGGATTTATCTGCTGCGCAATGGGCAGATGCGCTGCCTTACCGCAGCCCATAATTATAAAACCATGCTTCAGGAAAAGCTGGAAGCCGGTTTGATCGATATGGACTATTACAACGGAGAGATCAGCCAGGGGGAAGCTCTTACCAGCTATCTGGGAATGGGAAACATTTCGCTGATCGATGGAAATGCGAAGCCTCTGGAACTGGAGGAAAACGATATTCTGCTGCTGTGCAGCGACGGACTGTATAAAACGCTCACCGATGAGCAGATCCAGGCACTGATCCAGGAGAGCGGGAGCAATATCCGGATCGCCGGACAGCGGCTGCTGGAAACCGCAAGGCGCTTTGGCAGAAGAGGCCAGGACAACACCACGCTGGTTTTGCTAAAGTATGGTGCCAATAAAAGTTAGGAGGTATCTGTTTTGCCTAAATGTATGATATGTATGCAGGATTATGACCAGCAGGATTTCTGTCCTTTCTGCGGCGCACCAAAAGAGCCCAAGCCGCTGGATATGGGACAGATTCCCGAGGAAACGATACTGAACCGCAGATTTATCATTGGCGAAGTGGTAAATGTGGATCGGATCGGGTTTCTCTATAATGCCTGGGATGCTCTTTTAGAGCGGAAAGTACTCATCAAAGAATGGTACCCAAAGGGGCTGACAGCAAGAGGGGAAGACCATCTGAAGGCAGATCCGGAAATGAATCCGGATTTATGGGAGGAGCTGTGCCGGCAGTTTTCCATGCAGGCGGAAAGGCTCCATAAACTTCAGGATCTGCCCATTCTGCTTCCCATATATATGGTTTTCCAGGAAAACAATACCGTGTACTATGTAATGGAATACCAGGCAGGCACAACATTGCGGGAAATGCTGCAAAGAGAGAACCCTATGCCCCCCAAAAAAGCGGAAGGGATCATGAATGGAGTTAGGGAGGCTCTTGCCTTTCTTAAAAAGCAGAATCTGGTCCACGGAAATCTTACGCCGGATAACATTTTCTTCTCTGAAAATGGAGAGATCAAATTTCTGAACCTGGCCTGGTTTTCTAAGGAGATGGAAACGATCAGATATACGGTCTTTCAGGGAAGGTATGCCCCTCCGGCGTACAGCCAGCTGCCGCTTCATCTGGATGAGGCTATCGATGAATATAGTTTGAATGCTATTTTTTACAGGCTCCTTTCTGGAGAAGAACCGGTGGCGGCAGTGAACCGCAGGAAAAAAGAAAAAATGTACTCCATTTCTGAGCTGGGGATTTCTGTCCCTGCAGCTTTGGAAAAGAAGATCATGAAAGGTCTTGGGATGAAGGGCGGAAAGGGACTGCTCCGGTTCTTTCAGGGATTGAATGGGGTTCTTGTTTTGGCAGCCGTCATCCTAGGCGTAATGATCTTCGTATAAGGAACAGCGCGCAGAACGCGCCAGGAAAGAGGTAAGTATGAGAGTGGGAGAAAATCAATATTACCTGTCTGTGATCAACAAAAGCGGACAGATACAGGAGTACAGTCTTTCTACTGTTTCCGGCAATGTGGTCAAGATCGGACGTGATGCTTTATCCAATCAGGTCAGTCTTCAATATCCCTTCGTTTCTGCCCGGCACGGGGAGATCTTATTTGAAGGGAACAAAAGTTATTACCGGGATCGGGACAGCACGCACGGAACGATCGTGGAGTCGGACGGACGCTATACCTTTTTGCATCACGTAAGCGGCCGTGTTCCCCTTTCCAACGGATCGATCTTAAGGATCCGGGAAGGACAGGACGGAGACTGCATCACAATTCTCTTTTATAATAAGCAGGACCAGGAATCCTGGGAAAAAATCCCTGTGGGAAAGACCCCCATCACCATAGGCCGGAGCAGCAAAAACGACATTACCCTGAAAAACGCCAGCGTATCCCGCAGGCACGCCATGATCCAGGAAAAAAATGACGTTTGCACCATTTATAATCTCAGCAGGACCAACGGGATTTTGATAAATGGACGCTCGGTAATGAATAGCGCCGTGCTTAAGGCCCAGGATGTGATCCAGATTCTGGAGTATCAGATGATCTTTTCCGGGAACCTTTTGTTTTATAAAACCCAGGCCAAAGGTGTGACACTGGAAACTGCCAACCTGCATAAGGTGGTGGGAAAACAAAAAAAGACGATCCTGAACCACGTAAATGTACGGATCGAAAGCAACGAATTTGTGGCTATTGTAGGCGGTTCCGGAGCCGGGAAGACTACACTTATGAATGCCATGAGCGGGTTTGATAAGGAAACCTCCGGGGCGGTATATTGCAATGGGATCAATCTGGTCCAGAATTTTCAGCATTTAAAAAGCATTATCGGCTATGTACCCCAGCAGGACATTATCTACGAGAACCTGACCCTGCGGAAAATGCTGTATTATACGGCAAAACTTAAAATGCCCAAGGATACCAGCCGGCAGGAGATCGACAGCAAGATCAACGAAGTGCTGGAGATGGTGGAACTAACCGAGCACCAGAATACATACATACGAAAAATGTCAGGAGGCCAGAAAAAACGGGCCAGCATCGCTGTGGAACTTTTGGCGGATCCCAAGCTTTTCTTTTTGGATGAGCCTACCTCAGGGCTGGATCCGGGTACGGAGAAAAATCTGATGGCCACCTTGAGCAAGCTGTCTAAGACCAAGGATAAAACCATTATCATGGTCACCCATACCACCCAGAGCCTCCATATGTGCGATAAGATCATTTTTATGGGACCGGGAGGAAGACTGTGCTTTTGCGGAACTGCCAGCCAGGCTCTGATGTTTTTTGATACGGACAGTCTGGTCAATGTTTATAATATCATAGCGGAAGCCCCGGCCCTTTGGGAGCAGCAGTTTGCCCACTGTATGGAGCAGGAGAAAAGGGAAGAGCGGAACCCGAGAAGAAATTCGGAAATCCGGGAGAGAAAAACTTCCGCCCTGTACCAGCTTTTTTATCTGAGCCTGCGGTATGCGGAGCTGATCAAAAACGATCTGCCCAGACTGCTGTTGATCTTTTTGCAGCCACTGATCATTGGAGGGCTTTTGTTTATTGTTTCCGATGAGGATGTATTTGATATTTATGAGTCTACAAAATCTATGATGTTTGCCCTGTCCTGTTCGGGTATCTGGATGGGCTTGTTTAATTCCATCCAGGAGATCTGTAAGGAACGGGTGATCATAAAACGAGAATATATGGCGAACCTGAAGCTTCCGATATATATTCTCTCAAAGTTTATCATCCAGGCAGTGATCGGGCTGGCTCAGGCCTTGATCCTCACCGCGGTATTCTTACTGGCGGTAGGCAAATCCAAAGAGGGGATCCTTTTGGATCATTTTTATCCGGAGATGCTTCTTACTGTCTGGCTGACGATCCTGGCTTCTATGGCCATCGGCTTTATTGTTTCATCTTTGGTCAAGACGGGGGACAAGGCGATGGCAGTGGCGCCCTTTATCCTGATCGTTCAGCTTTTGTTCTCCGGCATCCTTTTTACCTTAGAGGGAGTTGGCGAATGGATCTCTTATCTGACCATCAGCAGGTGGTCTGTGGAGGCCCTGGGAAGTATTGTAAACCTTAACGGCATGGAACTTCGGATGCAGAAGGATATTCCCACGCTGGTGCATGAAGCGGAGGATTTCTTTGAGTTCAGCGGAGGACACCTTTGGAGTACCTGGGGGATCCTGCTTGGAATGACCGTGGCCTTTTCCGTGATCAGTGTGATCCTGCTGCGGAATGTGGCCAGAGACAGCAGATAATAAAATCGGAGAAACAGGGGGAAAGAGAATATATGGAAAGAAAAAAAGAGGACAGATCACTGCTCATCATGATCCTATTGTCAGTGGTCACCTGTGGGATTTATGGGATTATTTTCTATTGGAGTATGTTTAATGACATAAATACCGTTTGCAGAGTGAAGGAGCGGGACTCTTCAGAGAATACGCCCAATTACCTGATCTATGTTCTGTTATGTCTGGTTACCTGCGGGATCTATGGATTTTTCTGGACTTATAAGCAGGGCAACCGCATGCAGAGAGTGGGGGAAGCCTATGGTCTGCGTATTGAGGAAAATGGGACCTCTTTATTGATCTGGAAACTATTTGGTTCCCTTTTGTGCGGCGTGGGATACTTTGTTGCCGAATATTTCCTGATCCGGAACGTAAATCGCTTATGTATTGCTTTTAATCAGGAATACGCAGGGGATTCTTATGGCCCAGGCTCTTATCAGGGGGCACCAGGGGGACAGCAGCCAGGAGGCGGTTCCTATAATAACAGCTTTTCCGGTAACGGCACGCCTGGATATGGACAATCCTATGACGACCGGACCTATGCCAATACCCAGGGGGCTACTGTGGGTGTGAAACCGGGAATGCTGGTGTGTACTCTGGGAGAGCTGAACGGTGCCCAGATCCCCATCCAGGACCGGGAGATCGTTACCATTGGAAGAGACAGTTCCACGTGCAATCTGGTCCTTTCCGACATGGACATCAGCCGGCGCCATTGTACCGTCCAGCTTATGAGTTCGGAAGACTGCTATTATGTAACAGACTACTCCTCTTTGGGAGTGAAGCTGAACGGCTATGAGAAATTGGAAAAGAATGTTACCACAAAATGCCCCAGAGGCAGCAGGATTCTTTTAGGAAATGGAAACAATGAATTTTTACTTCAATAAAAACGATCACAGGAGGATTTGGATATGAATTTACAGAAATGCGAAAATGGACACTTTTATGATGCAGATAAGTACCAGAGCTGTCCGCACTGTCAGAAAATGGGCGATGACGTAAAAACGGTGGGCAGAATGGAGGCCCCGGCGGCCGCTCCGGCCAATGGCGTGCCTACCGGAGCCCCTAATATAACTCCGCCGCCTTCCTTCGTTCCAAGCGACGATGCCAAGACCGTGGGGATCTTCCAGAGTACTCTGGGAACCGGGATCCAGCCGGTAGTAGGCTGGCTGGTATGTGTAAGAGGCGCCTGCGCGGGAAAAAGTTATCCCTTGAAAGAAGGAAAGAATTTCATCGGCCGGGGGGATGACATGGATGTGGTGATCCAAGGGGACAGAGCCATCGCCCGGGTACGTCATGCCTGCATTATCTTTGAACCAAGAGCAGGTGTATTCTATGCCAACCCCGGGGAATCCCATGAGCTTTTCTATCTGAATAATAACGTGGTCTTAAACAGCGAGCTCTTAAATAGTCATGATCTGATCACTTTGGGAGAGACAGACCTGCTCTTTATTCCTCTTTGCGGACCAGATTTCTCCTGGGACGATTATAAAAAGAAAGACGAATAAAATCAGACGAATTTAAAAATACCCGGAGGAGATCATGAAAATAGAGAATTTATGTATTAACTGTATGAGGGAAAAATCCAGCCCGGAAGGACGCTGTGAACACTGCGGCTTTGACCCGGCCGGTACTTCCGTACCCCATCATCATCTTGCGCCATTTGTGATCCTTGCAGGAAAATACCTTGTGGGCCGGGCGATCGGGGAAGGCGGTTTCGGCATCACCTATATCGGTATGGATCTGAACCTGGAAATACGGGTGGCGATCAAAGAATACTACCCCAATGGCTGTGCGATCCGCGACAGCAGCGGAGACAGCAGTTCGGTACAGTCTTATGCGGGGGAGCAGCAGGCTTTTTTTGAGGCAGGCCGCGAAAAGTTTATCAACGAGGCGAAAATTCTCGCAAAATGTATCAATCTTCCCGGAATTGTAACCGTAAAAGATTTCTTTAAAGAGAATCATACCGCCTATATCGTCATGGAATATGTGGACGGGAAAACCCTTAAGTCCTATCTGAAGGAAAGGGGAGGAAAGATATCAGCGGAGGAGACGCTGCGGATGATGCGCCCGGTGATACGATCCCTGGGGGAAGTCCACAAAATGAACCTGATCCATCGGGATATCAGTCCGGATAATATCATGATCCGCCAGGACGGCACCATGAAGGTGCTGGACTTTGGGGGCGCAAGGGACTTTGTGGCAGCTGGAGGCAAAAGTATGTCCATCATGCTAAAGCCTGGCTATGCACCGGAAGAGCAGTACCGTACCCACGGAGAACAGGGTCCCTGGACGGATGTGTATGCCTTGTGTGCGACTATGTACCGATGCATTACCGGAGAAATCCCTCCGGAAGCCATGGACCGTACCTACCAGGATCATTTAAAACCGGTATCTTCCTTCCCGGTTCCCTGTCCTGTCCATGTGACCTATGCCATTGAAAAAGGCTTAAGCGTGTACAAGAATGCAAGATTTCAATCCATGGGAGATCTGTATATTGCTTTATACCACGCCGGTCAGGGAGGAAACAGCGGCGCGCCTCAGGGAAGAAGAGAAAACGGACCAAATATGGCGGATCCCCGTTCGGGACCGGCTCCTTATCCACAGAGGAGCACGCCGGTGCCGCCGGCTCCCCAGAAGAGCTCCAAGCTTCCCATAGCGGCGGCTGTGCTGGGCGGTATCCTGATGCTGACGGTTTTGGCGATGGCTGTGAAGATCTTGGTTTTGGATTCCCAGGATACTTCCTCCAAAGAAACCGTATCTGCAGAGAACGACACAGTGGCGGTAACTAATGCTTCCGGAGAAGAGGATGACCAGGAGGACCGTGGACAGAAAAGTGCAGAGCCCAAAAAGGCGTCCACCCCTACCCCTGTACCCAGTCCTACCCCTACCCCGATCCAAGTGCCGGTGGTAAATAAGATCGATATGGGACATGTACAGAACCTGCTTGGGGGAAGAGGCTCCGGCGCATCCTCAAGCCTTTATATTTACGACCTGAACCAGGAAGCAGGAAGAGGGACCGATAACAGTGAAGAGGCAAGACCGGCATCCGCTTTGATCACCATACCGATCCTGTATACGGCTGCCAAACAGATTGACAATGGAGCGTTAAGCCTGGATACACCGGTACCCTTTGAATATACCTATCAGGGGGGAAGAGGTTCCCTGACTTCCAGCCAGAATGGGCAGAATGTTTCGGTCAATGAGCTTTTGCAGAACATGCTTATGTACAGCGATAATAACGCGATCAATACCATGATCAACACCCTTGGCCTGGAGACCATCAACAATACCTGCCAGAGCGCAGGTTTTACCAGTGTGGATCTGCAGCGTAAGATCATTACCGGCTCCTCTTCTCTGAACAATTATATTTCCGCAAAGGATATTGCCATGATCACGAAGGCACTTTACAACAATACCTTCCGTGTGATCAACCGGGACTATCTCCTCAGCTATGTGCGGGTGATCGACAAAGCCGGAAGGCTGGGGCTGTTCCAGACAGATGAGCTGTATAACGGCGGAAATTACTGCAGCCAGAATGGGATCGTACCGGATTCGTCTTCCGGGCGTTATGTGGAAATGGGGATCATTCTTGCAGACGGCCAGGCTTATATCATTGGGGCTATGGCGGAAGGCGGAAACGCAGATGTGGCGGCCTCGGAGTTTTCTGATGCGGCGTCCTATATTCACAGTTGTATGAAGGAAGGATAACGATGCACTCTATGAAAAAGAAAATTATAATATGGATCCTTCTGGATGTGCTGCTCCTGGCAGTGATAGGGACGGAACTGTGGGTCTTATTGGGACCTGACGGCAAATTTCACAGGGAAAAGGAAGCGCAGATGCAGACCCGGGAAACGGGCGGGGCTGAGGAAGAAATCCTTGCCGTTTCCGGCAAAGAAGTAACTCCATCGGCAGATCCTTCTCCCGTCTTGGAAAAGGAAGAACCTCTTTCCAAAAGGGAATGTGCCGGACAGATCAGCCAGCTCCTGACGGGAACAGAAGGAAAATGGGAAATTTATATTTCTGATACAGAGGGAGACATTGTGATGGAAAAAGCCGCCGGGGAAAACATCCGGGCGGGAGACATTGAATATTTTTTTATGACCCATCAGGTTTATCAGGATGCAAGAGGGGGCTATCTGGATTCCAGTGCCATCGCTTCTGCAGATGGGATGCTGAAAAACCGGGATGGAGAGTCTTATGAAGCCCTTTGGAACATTCTTTGCAGCTCTCAGGTGATCCGGGAAGACCAGCCGGTGAGGATGCGGATGAATATAGAAAACGAGAGTTATCCCTATACCTTCTGGGATGAGAGCAACATCGGCTATACCTCCGGTAAAGACGGCTGCAGACTCCTTTTAAATATCCTTCGCAGCGCAGAAGCAGGGGAGGAGGATGCCCTTAAGGAGCGCGGCTATCTGGAAGAAAACTGGAATACGGGTCCTATTTCTGATCTCCTTAGAAAAGAAAACACCCAGGTCTGGGAACTGGCATCAAGAAACGGGGACCGGGTGGAAGACTTTTCCCATATTGTCATGGAGGACGGAACGCAGTACCAGATCGGGATCATGGTGAAAAACGTTGCAGATCCCGGTCCCGTAGAAGAAACCATCGGAAGGATCGCAGAGCTGGCTCACCGGTATTTCTCCACAAGAGAACTGCAGACAGAGACAGGGCAATCTGTTTTGGAGGAAAGCATCCAGACCCAGGGCCAGGAAGAAACCAGCCGGACAGCCGGCCTGGAAGAATTGGAGGGTATGCTCCAAACCCAGATATCCGGCTATGAAGAACAGGTCTGTATTTATGTGAAGGATCTTTTGGGAGGAGATTCTCTGGAGATCACAGACGCGCAGCAGCACAAGGCCGCCAGTCTGATCAAGCTTTATGTAATGGCTTCTGTATACGATCAGATCCAGAAAGGGTCACTTATGGAAACGGAAGATATCAAGGCGCTTCTGACCAACATGATCACCGTCAGCGACAATGAGTCTACAAACGAGCTGGTAAGACGGCTGAGCCCCAGCGGTACAGACTGGGAAGAGGGAAGCGCGGTGACCAATGCCTATATCGCGGAACACGGCTATACCGACACTTCCATGGGAAGAGATGTACAGGATTTCCGGGAAACGCCGCCGCCGGGAGAAAACTATACTTCAGTGAGGGACTGCGGAAAAATCCTGGAGGAAATTTACCGGGGTACCTGTGTCAGCCAGGAGGCCTCCAGAGAAATGTTGGAACTTTTAAAAGGGCAGCAGCGAAGAGGAAAAATCCCTGCAGGAATTGCCTCTGCCCTATACATAGCCAATAAAACAGGGGAACTGGACGACGTACAGCACGATGCGGCTATCATCCAGCTGAACGACCAGACTGCCTATATCCTCTGTGTTATGACTGATCAGGTAACCGACAGTGAAAGGGCGGTTTCCCATATTACAGAAATATCCAAAACGGTCTATGATCATTTTAGCAGCAGACCGCAAACTACCGAAGGAAGTGGAAATGTATGAAAAAAAGTACCATACTGAATGTTGTGATCTCGGTGCTGGGAGGACTTGGCGTACTTTGCCTTGCCATGGTCCTTCTGAATATATTGGCGCCGGGCGGAATCCTGGAAAAAATGGTCTACGGAGGACTTTTGATCCTGTACCGGGCGGGGATCCTCCTTCCCTCTGCTCTTGCTTTGGCGGCAGCCGTACTGATCTGGATCAAAAAAATAAAAGGAAGATATCTGCTATCCTTCGGCCTTAGCCTGGGTGGAGTGGTGATCCTTCTGTTTACAGAACTGGTTTTGGTTCCCTGGCAGATCACCCGTTACCTGGACGGTATCTCCTTTTTTTCGGAAGCGGTAGAATCGGCTTTTGGTATGCTGGATATCTGCCGGATCGCCATGGGCGTGCTGGGAACAGAATACCTGGTGGGGGCGCTTCTTTTGGCTGTAATGTCCTGCCTATGCCTTGCCGGGAACTTCTTAAAGGAAAATATTCCCTCCGGGGAAAGGGAGAAAGAACAGCCGGAAGAGAAAACTATGTCACTAGAGAGGGAGCCGGCGATCCTGGGATTAAAGGGAGATTACGCAGGGGGCAGGATTCCTTTAAGACCAGGAGACAGCCTGATGATCGGCAGCGACAACAGACTGTGCAACCTGGTGACAGAAGGAAACGAGATCAGCGGACAGCACTGCTGTGTGGAATATAATAAAGAAAAAGATGAATATCTGGTGCAGGATCTTTCCGAAACCGGAACCTATACCAACGATGGCAGGCGTTTAAAGACAGGCGAGGGAGAATGGCTTTGCCGGAATAGTCTTTTGATCCTGGGTTCGGAAGAAAATACCTTTCTATTAGAATAGAATGAAAGGGGAGGTAAGAAAATGTTTTGTCCAAAATGCGGAGCACCGGTAACGCCGGGAGATAAGTATTGTGATAAATGCGGAGCGCCTCTGTTAAGCGAGCCCCAGCCGGAGAAGAAAAAGAAATCGTCTGTGCTGCTGGCAGCAGTGGTGGGTGTAGAGCTTCTTGTCATCGCCGTTGTAGGAGGCCTTCTGTTTGTTCACTTTACCAGAGGAAACCAGGAGGAAGCAGACTCTTCAGAGACAGTTCAGACAGAAGCAAAAGACGATAAGTCAGAAATCCCGGATCCTACAACACCTGCAAAAGAAGTGGAAACCCCAACACCGGTTCCGGTGACACCTACGAAGCCTGCGGAAGAAACTTCCAAAGAAATTTCAGAGGAGCAGCCGGCCCAGGCAAAAACGAAGACCACAGAAGCGGCGGTGATCACGGAATTAAAGAAAGTGGACGAGATCCGGGAAAGCTTTCAAAGACTGACTACAGACAAAGTAGTGGAGGCCACGGCTTCTTCTACCATCCAGCAGGATGAGGTGTCCAATCCTCCCATCAATATCCTGGACGATGACAGTATGTCTAATTGGCAGGAAGGTTTAGAAGGAGACGGGATCGGAGAGTATACTTACTTCAAATTTGATCAGGAGTATTCCATGGAAGCCCTTACCCTGCGTCTGGGGAACTGGAAAACAGAACGGTATTTTTATGGAAATAACCGGCCGAAAACATTAAAATTTGAAGCCGGCGGACAGACCTTCACGACCACGTTCCCAGATGAATGGACGGAATTTGCTGTAAAGTTCTCTTCACCGGTAACGACAGATGAACTAAAGATCACCCTTCAAGAAGTATACAAAGGGGATGAATGGGACGATACGGTCATTACAGATATCTGTTTCTGGTACAGCTGATAAGGCCCCTGAAATATGACGCAAAATTCTTGTGAAACCGCAGAAAATAGAGTACAATAATAGAAAAATATCCGATAATTTTGCGGAAAAGGAGGATCGGTTATGTGGAAGAAGAAAGTTTTAGCCCTTTTGCTCGCGGCTGTTATGATCCTGTCTCTTCTCCCGGTATCTGTTTTGGCAGCGGAAATCGCGGGAGAGATCGGCGGAACTTTACGGTTTGAAGGAAAAGCAGAGGTTGGGAGCACCTTAAGTGCGGATTTTGAAAAAGTGACGCCGGAGGGACTGACAAACGAGTATGTCAGCTTTCTTTGGTCCAGAAAAGTAGGAGAAGAGCTGACTGAGGTGGGAACGGAATCTACCTATGAGGTGATGCCGGAGGATTTAGACGCATGTATCGTTCTTAAGATCACCGGCCTTGAGGAAATGGGGGTGACCGGTTCTCTGGAGGCAGAATCGGTGACTATTGCACCGGAAGGTCAGGGTGTAGATGCCTCTCCGGCTGAGGAAGATCTGCAGGAGGATGTATCCGGGGAAGAAGAACAGAGTATACCGGATGATACATGGACAGAAGAGAGTGCTTCTGAAGAGCCTTATGTGGAAGAAATTCCAGGCGAGGAGATGGCGCCCCAGGAAAATCTCCCGGAGGAGACAGGGACTCAGGAACAGACAGTGGAGGAGCCGTCTTTAGAGAATACTCCCCAGGAAAACATTCCCCAGGAAAACACTTGGGAACCGGAATATTCAGAAGAAGAAATTTATATGGAATCAGAAATTCCCCCAGAAGAGGGGAATAACATCCCAGAGGAAAATTCCGGGGATGAACAATGGGATATGGTCTATCTTCCGGATGAAGAAGGGGGCGCCCTTACTTTTTCGGCGGAGGCGTCTACGGAAGACGGTACCGGTATCCTGGATTTTGGAAGCATCCGGACAGGAGAGGAGAGTTCGGTTGAGCAGCAGTATATATATGTAAAGAACACGGGAACCGGAAGCCTGAATTTTGAATCGATCCATCCGGAGCATTTTATGGTCCAGGATATTAAGGATACTCTGGAGCCGGGAAATGGTGTGAGCCTGTGGGTACAGCCCCGGGAGGGGATCGCTGCAGGAACTTATGAAGACACCATCACCTATACGACCCTTGAGGGGGCTTCGGCTTCTTTTCAGGCTGTGGTGAAGGTTTCCGACCAAGAAGAGGCTGAAGAAAATCAGACAGAGGAGAACCTTTCAGAAGAGGAGCCTGCTGTAACACCGGAGCCTACCGTGGTGCCAGAGCCTACCGTGACACCGGAGCCTACCGTGGTGCCGGAGCCTACCGTGACACTGGAGCCTACTGCGGCGCCGGAGCCTACCGCAACGCCGGAGCCTACTGTGACACCGTCCCAGGAACCGGTAGCAGAATACTCTCTTGTGGCAGAGCCTGCAGAACTTCTTTTTCAGGAATTGGAGGAGGGTTATGAGGATCCGGGAGAACCTCAGATAGTGACCATTACCAATACCAGTTCGGTACAGGTGTCCCTTGTCCTGCCGGAAGGAAATTATTTTCAGATCTTAAGCGAAAAGGAAACCGAGGAAGAAATCCTTCTTGCTCCGGAGGAAACCTGTTCTCTGTCTGTGCTGCCTAAGGAAGGCCTATCACCAGGCGGTTATATGGATGAATTGAATTTTGGGATCAAGGAAGCTCCCGACATACAGGCAAAAGTGACTGCAAGTGTGGAGGTCAAAAAAGCAGAACCAGTTACCATTAAAGTGCAGGCAGATCCGGAAACGGTGGACTTTGGCACCGTGACCGAAGGATACAAAAATCCGCCAAAAGAAAAGAAAATCACGCTTACCAATACAGGGACCGGTAATGTTGTCCTTAGTAAGCCTTCCGGAAAGAATTTTCAGATTGGAGAGCTGTCAAAAACAACCTTGGCTCCTGGAGAAAGTGCGGCCTTTACTGTGCGTCCTGCAGCAGGGCTTTCCGTGGGTGAATACCGAGAAGAAATTGCCGTGAAAAACGAAGAAGATTCTTCTTATTTGGCTGCGATCGCAGTTTCCTTTAAAGTAGAAGAAGAAAAACTTACCTACAGCCTTACCGTCAGCCCGGACGTGGTGGATTTCGGCAGCCGGGAGGCGGGCTATCAAAATATCCCGGATGCACAAACGGTAACTGTTACAAATACCGGAACGGGAACGATCACTTTGGGCCAGCCGGTCAGCAAGTATTTCAATGTAAGCATTCATTCGCCGGTAGTATTAAAGGCAGGAGAGACAACCACTCTTACCATTCAGCCAAAGTCCGGACTTGCACAGAGCGAATACCTGGAGGTGATCCAGATTCCCAATGATGCAGAGCTTCAGGGATTGATCAATACCTATTTCCAGGTTACCAAACGGGCAAACAAGCTGGAAGCAGTCCAGGGATTTTCGGATATTAAAGGACTGAAAAATGGAAGCGAAAAGAGTGCGGCAGGATTAAGGCTTCCTTCCAAAGGTGTGATCCGTACTACAGAAGGTAGGATGGAAGCCAATGTGCGCTGGGATGTGGAGGATTGCCCCTACAATCCCAAGAGCAGTGAAAAACAGACCTTTACGGTACACGGAAGTATCCTTCTTCCAAATGGCGTAACCAATCCCAATAAGGTGAGCCAAAATGTTTCTGTAAAGGTGGAAGTGAACGCATATGAGCCAAAGATCCCATCTCCTGCAGACAACCTGATCACGGGAATTGCTTCGGAGGGCTATACGACCGCTTCCAAGATCACCTTTACTGCCGTAGGCGCGGGTATGGATAATCAGAGCCCGAGAAAAGGCGATGTACGATATGTTCCCTACAGCTGGACCATTCTTAATGAAAATGTTTGGAAAAGCGCGCCTTATACGGCAACCTTCGGCTTATCCCAGAAAGGAACATATACCTTGAAGGTTCGTTTCGTTCAGCAGAGATACAATGGAAACAGCTGGGAAAACACCGGGGAAACGGATGAAAAACAGGCCGCCTTCCAGGTAGCTGCCGGGGCGCCTACGCCTACGCCGGTATCGAAGGGTACGGTAAAGACCGGAGATGACACGAATATCTGGATCTTTGTAATCCCTCTGGTCCTGGCAGTAATCTGCATTGGGGCAGTGATCGTGATCAAAAAGAAAAAATAAAAATCGTTCTTTTTATTTAAGAAAGAGAAAGGCAAAAGCCGGTCAGATCATAATGACCGGCTTTTGATATTCATGGATAAAGGGGCGATCCTGCTTTTTGCACAGGACGGCTTCGTATAGATTGGATACAAAAGTGTTTTCTTCCAGGACTTTTTTTCCATATTGATCCAGGAGAAGCTCTCCTCTGGAAAGCTTTGTGAAAACAGGGATCTGGCTTCGGCTGTTTATTTCCTTTAAAAGGGGCGCGGCGGCTTTTTTAAAGCCAAGCACCCGGGCATAGGGAACCGGGAATGCAGCCTCCCGGATCTTTAATAGAAGATGCAGCAGGGAGCGCTGGATCCGTGTATAGGTGACTTCCCTGGTTTTCAGAAGGGAAGTGAACTGTGAAAAACCACGGTACTGGTTTAAGGTATTTTTTATGCGGGCGGCCAGATCCGGGGAAACATCCAGACAGCAGCACATTTCTTCGGGAGGCATGGAAAGAAGACAGTAATGAAGGAGCAGATCAAAATCTTCTTCTGTAAGAAAGCTGTTTTCTGCGGCGGAATGGGAAAGAAGAGCGCAGACCGCATCCGGCAGATACTCAGCCAGACTTTCCCTAAGGAGAGGGGATGCCTTACCGGGATCCCCGCCGGCCGCCTCCTTAAAAACGGCTCTGACTGCGGAGGCAGAAGGCGCCCGGCCCTTTTGAAGGCGGCCTTCATGGTAATCGCTGCCATCGCGCAGGAGCGTCACCGGCTGTATGGAACTGTTCTGCTCCCGGAGCGCCTTACAGTATTCCAGTCCCAGGATATTGTTTGGAGAAGAGAGGAAACGGCGGAGAGCCTCAGGCGCCGGAGCGCCGGAAACACCGCACAGACAGGCGGTCAGTGCCTGCTGCCTTGCAGCCGGAAAACTGGCTCCTCTTTTGAGCTGTTCTTTTAAAACAGCCTGATAGGCAGGAGGCTCTTCGGTGAGGATGGCGGAGGCTGTTTCAAAAGGGGACAGTTCTCCTTCTTCACTGCCGAAACAGAGAAGATCCACGGCGCCGATCCCCTCCAGGAGACTGACCGCTCCTTTTGCAAAAAACTCTGCGCTGCCGGTGGAAACAGACACCGGCAGCTCAAGGACAAGATCCGCGCCTCCCATAAGGGCCATTTCCGTCCGAAGATGCTTGGGAAGGAGAGCCGGCGTGCCCCTCTGCACAAAATCGCCGCTCATTGCTGCGACAATATAGTCTGCCTTTAATTCATTTTTCAGGTATTCGATCTGTTTTTGATGTCCCAGATGAAAGGGATTGTATTCTGCGGCGATTCCGGCGACCTTCATAAAATTGCACCTCAAAAAATACGTGTTTGTGTCGTATTCTATCATGGAAACGCTTGAAATACAAGGGTGAGAGGGGTATAATAACTTTAGCTATGAAAATTGAAAGGAGCCATTTTATCATGGGATTTATTGATGTACTGAAAGAAAGAGCAAGAGCCAGTGTGAAAACCATCGTTCTGCCGGAGACAGAGGATAAGAGAACTCTGGAAGCAGCAGACAAGATCTTAAAGGAAGGCATTGCCAAGCTGATCCTTATCGGAAACGAAGAGGCTGTTAAGAACAGCGCCGCAGAAAGCGGATATGACATTTCCGGCGCCCAGATCGTAGATCCGGCCACATCTGAGAAGACACAGGGCTATATCGACAAGCTGGTAGAGCTGAGACAGAAAAAAGGCATGACACCGGAGCAGGCAAAGGAGATCCTTTTGAACCAGTACCTGTATTACGGCGTTATGATGGTAAAAATGGGCGATGCAGACGGTATGGTATCCGGCGCCTGCCATTCTACAGCAGACACCTTAAGACCATGTCTGCAGATCTTAAAGACCAAACCGGGAACCAAGCTTGTTTCCGCATTCTTCCTGATCGTAGTTCCGGACTGCGAGTACGGTGCAAACGGCGCCTTTGTATTTGCTGACTCCGGACTGGTCCAGAATCCAAATCCGGAAGAACTGGCTGCTATCGCAGCTTCCTCCGCAGAATCTTTTGAACTTCTGGTACAGGAAAAGCCTATCGTGGCTATGCTTTCCCACTCCACTATGGGAAGTGCAAAGCATGCAGATGTAGATAAAGTTGTAGAAGCTACCAAGATCGCCAAGGCAGAGCATCCGGAGCTGATGCTGGACGGAGAATTCCAGCTTGACGCAGCCATCGTTCCAAGCGTAGGCGCTTCCAAGGCTCCAAACAGCCCGGTCGCAGGAAAAGCAAACGTTCTTGTATTCCCGGACCTTGACGCAGGAAATATCGGTTACAAGCTGGCACAGCGTCTTGCAAAAGCAGAAGCATACGGACCTGTTACCCAGGGTATCGCAAAACCGGTGAACGACCTGTCCCGGGGCTGCTCCGCAGACGACATTGTAGGCGTGGTCGCTATCACTTCCGTACAGTGCCAGGCAGAGGATAAATAATATCCGGCAGGATCTGCTTCAAAAACGAATCTATATTAAAACAGGAGAGTAAAAATCATGAATGTATTGGTTATCAATTGTGGAAGTTCTTCTTTAAAATATCAGCTCATCGACTCTGAGTCCGAAGGCGTTCTGGCAAAAGGTCTCTGCGAGAGGATCGGCATCGACGGCAGACTGGTTTATCAGAAAGCCGGCTGCGACAAGGAGATCACCGAAGCCGCAATGCCCACTCATAAGGAAGCTATCCAGATGGTCCTGGACGCTCTTACAAATGAAAAGACAGGCGCCATCAAGAGCCTTTCCGAAGTAAATGCGATCGGCCACCGTGTGGTACACGGCGGAGAGAAATTCTCCTCCTCCGCAGTGATCACTGATGAGATGATCAAAGCGGTAGAAGAGTGCAACGACCTTGCACCTCTGCACAATCCTGCAAACCTGATCGGTATCCGTGTCTGCGCAGAGCTGATGCCGGGCGTACCCCAGGTTGGCGTATTCGATACCGCTTTCCATCAGACTATGCCGGCGAAGGCATACCTCTATGGTCTTCCTATCGAATACTACAAGAATTATAAAGTAAGAAGATACGGCTTCCACGGAACCTCTCACAGCTTTGTTTCCAAACGTGCCATTGAATTCCTGGGACTTGACAAGGACAATTCTAAAGTGATCGTATGCCATTTAGGAAACGGCTCCTCCATCAGCGCGGTAGTAAACGGAAAATGCGTAGACACTACCATGGGCCTTACTCCTCTTGAAGGTGTCGTTATGGGAACCCGCTCCGGAAATATCGACCCGGCGATCATTGAGTACATAGCAAAGAAAGAAAATCTGGATATCGACGGTGTGATGAATGTGCTGAACAAGAAATCCGGCCTTCAGGGTATGTCCGGTGTTTCCAGTGATATGCGCGACCTTCAGGCTGCTGCAGACGCAGGGAATGTTGATGCAGAAAACGCCATTGAAGTTCTTTGCTATGGCATTGCGAAATTCGTAGGCGGCTATGTGGCAGCTATGAACGGTGTGGATGCCATCGTATTTACAGCAGGTATCGGTGAAAATGCAGGCAACGTAAGAGAAAAGGTTTGCTCTTACCTGGGATACCTGGGCATCGCTATTGATGAGGAAGCAAACAAGAAGCGGGGAGAGGAGACCGTGATCTCCACTGCGGATTCCAAGGTAAAGGTTGCGGTCATTCCTACCAATGAAGAGCTTGCGATCTGCAGAGAGACGGTAGCACTGGTAAAATAATCACTTTCTGTTTTCAGAAGCGGAGAATGCGGCTGCATATGCGGCCGCATTTTTGTGAGTACGGTACAGATTTTTAATGTCAGGCAAAAAATATCCGTTGACAAATACTGGTGTCCTATGTATAATTTATTAGGTGTGGATAGGAGAAAATTATGCAGATACATTTATCAGATATTTCGTCCAGTGAAGGGAAATGTGTTCACATTACAGCAGAGTTTGAGATGGATACCATCACCTTCCAGCAGGGAAGCTTTCCCGTTCTTAAGAAGGAGCCGGTAGAGCTGACCCTTACCAATACAGGGAAAAAGGTCGTGGAGCTTGAGGCTTCCGGCGGCATCACCGTAGGGATCCCCTGCGACAGATGCCTCGCCGAAGTACCTGTATCCATTCCTTTGCAGATCAACAGGAAAATTGACTTAAAGCTTACGGACGAAGAACGGATAAATGATCTGGATGAAAGCAGCTATCTCACAGGAATGGACCTGGATGTAGACCGTCTGGTCTATCTTGAGGTACTGATGAGCTGGCCTTTGAAGGTTTTATGCAAAGAAGACTGCAAAGGAATCTGCAGCCAATGTGGGAAGAACCTCAATGACGGTCCCTGCGGATGCAAGGAGGAACCAAAGGATCCCCGCATGGCAGCTATCAGTGATATATTTAGTAAATTTAAGGAGGTGTAACACAAAATGTCCATCTGTCCAAAGAATAAAACATCTAAAGCAAGACGCGATAAGAGAAGAGCAAACTGGAAAATGAGCGCTCCGAACCTGGTTAAATGCAGCAAATGCGGCGCACTGACCATGCCTCACAGAGT
>DXBU01000023.1 GCA_019116385.1 Candidatus Blautia faecigallinarum
TAGAAAACACCGATTTCCTTTCCAGGATAAAAAGCACGGATCAATTCGTAAACATCATGCTCGAATTCTCTGTCCAAAAATATAATACTGATCTTACACAAAGGGATTGTACCTCTTTTCGTATCCTATCGTTGTGGAGGCGTCATGTCCCGGAAAAACTTCTGTTTCCTCCGGCAGGTTATCCACCAGTTTGTGAAGGCTTCTGACGATATCCGCCGTGCTTCCGCCTTCAAAATCTGTTCTTCCCACCGAGCCATAAAAAAGCGTGTCTCCGCTGAACAGCACACCTTCTTCTTTCAGGTAGTAGCAGCAGCTCCCCGGAGTATGTCCCGGAGTATGGAGCATCTGGATAGAAAATCCAGCAGCGGTAAATACTTCCAGGTCGTGAAGAAGGACGTCCGGCTTGATGGAGGTACTTTTTCCCCCGTATCCAGACATATTCATAGAGGGTTCCCGAAGCATCTCCTGCTCCTGGGCGCAGGCATAAATCTTAATCTGATACTGCTCTTTGACTGCCTCGGCGGCAAGGATATGGTCATAATGCCCATGGGTAAGAAGGATGCCCACAGGCCTGCCCTGCATTTCTTCCACCTTCTGGAAGATCTTTTCGGGAGCATCCGCCGGGTCTATGATCAGGAGCTCCCCGGTTTCTTTATTTTTTAAAAAATAGCAGTTTGTAAATACCATTCCCAGAACACATTTCTGCAATTCCAATTTACTCATCTTTCCTCTTTTCCGACGCGCTCGGCGCCATTAGGGCTTTCTTCTGTCTCAGCCGGTGGTACGTTCCACATCCAGGACACTTTCCACCTGACGTATTTTTTCGATCAGCGAGTTTAATTCTTCTTTGCTTTTCACTTCAAAGCTCATAGAGATCGTCGCTTTCTCCTGTTTATTGGTACGGGAATTGATGCTCCGCACATCGATCTTCCGCTCAGTAAAGATCTTGGAGATATCCACCAGAAGTCCGGTACGGTTGTTGGCATAGACACTGATCTCCGCCATATATTTTTCCGGCGTCTTTTCATCGCCTCGCTGCCATTCCGCTTCAATGAGCCGGCTTCTGTCCAGTTCCGACATATTCAGGATATTCACACAGTCCGTACGGTGGATGGTGATCCCCCTGCCTCTGGTGACAAATCCTACGATCTCGTCTCCAGGGATCGGACTGCAGCATTTGGAAAAACGTACTGCGACATCATGGATCCCTTTTACCACGATCCCGCCTTTGTTTTTGGTGATATGAAGCTTCTCGTGGGCATCGGATGCCGCCTCCAGTACCTGCTCATCGGTAAGATTTTTCTTATTTTCTTTCTCGTAGGCTTCCAGAAGCTTGTTGAACACCTGGCCTTCCTTCAGGCCGCCGTGGCCAATGGCCGCCAGAACAGACTCCCAGTCACGGAAACCATATTTGCGCATAACTGCTTCCAGATACTGGGGTTTCGTATAAAGACTGATCTTGTAGCCCTTGGACTTGGCATACTGGTTCAGCATATCCTTGCCTTTGAGGATATTGTCTTCTTTTAATTCTTTTTTAAACCACTGGTTGATCTTGTTCTTAGCCTGGGTGCTCTTTACCAGCTTCAGCCAGTCCCGGCTTGGCCCCTGGGTGTTCTGAGAAGTGATGATCTCGATCCGGTCGCCGTTTTTGATCTGATACTCTATGGGGACAAGCTTGCCGTTCACCCTGGCCCCCACCATCTTATTCCCCACAGCACTATGGACACTGTAAGCAAAATCAATAGGGGTAGAGCCGTTAGGAAGGGTCTTTACATCGCCTTGAGGCGTAAAACAATATACATTATCTGCAAAGAGATCCAGGTCGTTTTTCAGAAGGCTCATAAATTCCCGGTTATCCGACATATCCCTCTGCCATTCCAGGATCTGGCGCAGCCAGTTGAGCTTCTCTTCCTCGCTTTTTCCTACCGGTGCTTTTCCATCGGAGCTTTCCTTGTATTTCCAGTGAGCTGCGATACCGTACTCTGCAGTCTTATGCATTTCGAAGGTCCGGATCTGGATCTCGAAAGGCTGTCCCTTCGGGCCGATCAGCGTAGTATGCAGCGACTGATACATATTCGGCTTGGGCATGGCGATATAGTCTTTGAATCTTCCGGGTATAGGGGTGTACATCTCGTGGATAACACCCAGGGCTGCATAGCAGTCCTTTACCGTATCTACAATAATACGCACGGCAAAAAGGTCGTAAATCTGGTCAATGGTCTTGTCCTGATTGACCATTTTTTTGTAAATGCTGAAGAAATGCTTGATCCGGCCGTCTACCTGGGCCTTGATGTTGGCATCCTCCATGTGTTTTTTAACCTGTTTGACAATGTTTCCTACAAACTCCTCCCGTACGCTTTTGCGCAGGGCAACCTTTTCCACCAGATCGTAATAAACGTCCGGCTTTAAATATTTCAGAGACAGATCATCCAGTTCCACCTTGATCTTAGAAATACCAAGGCGCATGGCAATAGGCGCATAGATATCCATGGTCTCTCTTGCCTTTTCCTGCTGTTTTTCCGGACTCATATACTGAAGAGTCCGCATATTGTGAAGCCGGTCCGCAAGCTTAATAAGGATCACCCGGATATCCTTGGCCATAGCCAGGAACATCTTCCGAAGGTTTTCCGCCTGAAGTTCCACTTTGTCAGCGGAGTAATTCAGCTGTCCCAGCTTGGTAACACCGTCTACCAGAAGGGCAACCTCTTCTCCGAATTCTTTTTTCACTTCATCATAAGTCATCCAGGTATCTTCTACCGCATCGTGGAGCAGTCCTGCCACAATGGTCTCTTTGTCCAGCTCCAGATCCGCCAGTATGATCGCCACACAGAGCGGATGAATGATGTAAGGTTCCCCGGACTTTCTTTTTTGATCCTTGTGGGCCTCCCTTGCCACCTGATATGCCTTTTCGATCATTGTAATGTCCGTAGAAGGATGGTATTTACGGACGCTGGAGATCAATTCCTGGTATAATTCCTCAGGACTGGTAAAATCGTGAGTCGCCTTTATGGCTGCATCTGCCTTTCTTACCGATTCCATTTTTTCCAGTTCTGCTTTGTCGGTCACTTTATTTTGCTCTATATGATTGATTATCTCAGCCAAAAACTATCACCTGCCTATCGCCCAAAATCCCCCGTTTATTTTCCTTCGTAACGGATCACAGACACTACGTCGTAGCCCTCAAGCTTTTTCACGCCGTTCAAGCCTGCAAGTTCCATAAGGAAGACGATCTTTACTACTTTTCCGCCCAGTTCCTCCACCAATTTGGCTGCTGCCTCTATGGTTCCGCCGGTGGCGATCAGATCGTCTACGATAGCTACTTTCTGACCGGGTTTGATGGCGTCCTTATGTATCTCGATAGAAGCGGTCCCGTACTCCAGTTCATAGCTTCTGGATACAGTCTCGCAGGGAAGCTTTCCTTTTTTGCGGACGGGAACGAATGGTTTATGGAGATTGTATGCAATGGGCATCCCGAAGATAAAGCCTCTGGATTCCGTTCCCACGATCACATCTACATCCAGGCCCTCAAGACAGGCCTGCATGGAATCAATGGCAAGTTTTAGTCCGTCCGCGTCCTGAAGGATACTGGTCACATCACGAAAAATAACACCTGGTTCCGGAAAATCCGGGATACTTCTTACATACTCTTCTAACTTTTTCATTTTCCCACTCCTCATCTATTCTGCTAAAATAATAATTTTGCAAAAGAATGCAATATCAGTATAGCACTTTTTTTTTCGGGAATCAATGAAAAACCCGACAGCACTAGCATAAATACGGCATTTTACGCCTTTTTGCAATAATTCTGTATCACGATCTGCAGGCTTTCTCTTCCCTGATAACAGTTGATCTCCGGATAATAAGTGATCGAAATGGCATCCTGGCAAGAAACATCGGCTAAAAATTTTTCTGCCTCTCCAAAATAAACTGCCTCCATAGAAAATCCGTCTTGATCCAACACCCGCATTTTTACTACATTTCGATTTTTGCCCAAAATCCTGGGATTTAAAACATGGATTCCTTTTTGGGCAAAAACCGGCTTGGGATTTCCCTTTCCAAAAGGCTCCAAAAGGGAAAGCTGCTCCACCAGGGGAACGGATATATAGGACAGAGGCATTGCCGCGTCAATGGTAACCTTCGGACAGAGTTCCTGGGGCGTGAGGGTGCAGTTTTCGTTCAGCCGCCGGCGAAAGGCATCTATCTTGTCCTCGGAAAGGGAAAGTCCTGCCGCCATGGGATGGCCGCCGAACTGCTCCAGAAGATCTGCACATTTTACCAGTTCGTCAAACATAGAGTAGGACTCGATGGACCGCCCGCTGCCTTTTACGCCCTGTTCGCCTTTTGTGAGCACAAACACCGGCTTATAATATTTTTCCCGGATGCGCCCCGCAATGATCCCGGCCAGACTTTCATGGCAGTTCGGAAGGTAAAGGACCAGGACCCGGTCTTCTCCTGCAGGCGTTTCTTCCACCAGACGCACCGCCTCTTCTTTTCCCTTTTCTGTAAGCGCCTTTCTGCTGGCGTTCAGTGCAGTAAGGTCTCCGGCTGTCTTTGCAGCCTGTGCAGGGTCTGTCTGGGTGAAAAGAAAAAGAGACCGGGCAGCTGTGTCCAATCTTCCGCTGGCATTGATGCAGGGGCCTAGTACAAAGCCAATATGGTAGGCCGTGATCCTTCCCCCCTCCAGGCCATTTGCCTGGATCAGCGCCCTAAGACCGGGATTTGCAGTGTGGGGAAGCTTTTTTAATCCTTCCTTTACAAGGATCCGGTTTTCTCCCTGCAGATCCATTACATCTCCCACTGTGGCTATGGCCGCAAACTCCAGGAAATCGTAATATTCCTTTTTATCTATCCCAAAGGTCTCGTACAAAGCTCCGATCAGTTTCCAGGCTACTGCGGCTCCGCAGATATTTTTGTTGGGATAACCGCAGGAGGGCTGCTTGGGATTGAGCAGAGCATCCGCCGGCGGGAGCAGAAATTCTCTGCCTTCCTTTCCTTCCCGGTATGGGATTTCGTGGTGATCTGTTACGACCACAGTCATCCCCCATTCTTTGGCTTTTTTGATTTCCTCACCTGCCGCGATGCCGTTGTCGCAGGTCAGGATGGTATCCACCTGGTCCTCCCGGGCCTTAAGGATCAGCGGCTCATGTATTCCGTAGCCGTCTGCTATCCGGTCGGGAATATACGTATCTACTGCGGCTCCCAGCCGGCGAAGGCCGGTCAGGAGGATATAGGTAGCAGTTACACCATCAATATCATAATCTCCTATGATCCGGATCTTTTTTTTCTCTTTGATCTTCTTTTCCAGGATCCCTACGGCCTTTTCCATATCTTTCAGCAGCCAGTAGGAAGGAAGTTCTGATAGGTCTCCGTTCAGATAACGCCGGATATTTTCTTCCCCTTCCACGTCACGGTTGCGGATCAGCCTGGCGATCACCGGATCGATCCCAAATTTTTCGGCGATCCCATAAAAATCCGCCCGTTTTGCTGCGATCACCCATTTTTCCATGCATTTCCCTTCTTTCTTTTTGGCGAAATAAATTTCCCGGGGCAAACTCCTGCCCCGGGAACCAAACGTCTGTCTTATTCTGATTTTTCCTGATTCTTAGCCGCTTCCTGAGCCGCAAGCCTCTCGGCAACTCTCTTGCGGTTTTTCTTTTTGGGCTGTCCGGGAGCAGGTGTCTGACTTACCTGGTTTTGCTTTTTATTCTTTTTCCCGGTTTTTTCCTGTATCTTTTCTGGTGCTTTTCCGGCAGTTTCCAAAGCAGGCTGTGTCTTTCCCAGCTTTGTTTTCATAACCAGCCAGAGAGGACCGGTAATACATACGGAAGAATAGGCGCCGCATACGATACCTACGATCAACGGTGCAGCAAACTCCCGGATGGAAGTCACACCCAATACATACAGTACCGCTACCATTACAAAAGTAGTGAAGGAGGTATAGATACTCCTGGTCAGTGTCTCTGTAATACTGCTGTTAACGATCTCATCCAGATTTCCGGCATTCTCTCCATGCATATTCTCCCGGATACGGTCAAAAATGACAATGGTCGCATTAATAGAGTATCCTACGATGGTCAGCATGCAGGCGATAAAGGTATTGCCTACGGATATCCTGGAAATAGCATAAAAAGCCAGTACGACCAGCACATCGTGTACCAGGGCCAGAACACCGCTGCTGGCAAAACGGATATCCTTGAAACGGAACCAGATATATAAAAGCATACAAACCGTTGCAACCAATACTGCTACAATGGCATCCCGGCGCATTTCTCCGCTTACTGTAGAGGAAATGCTGTCCGAAGTGATCAGATCCGGATCCACATCAAAATTCTCCACCATAGCATCATTTAATTCCTGACGTTCCTGGAGATCCAGCGAACGGGTCTTGATGATCACCTGATTGGTCCCTACCACCTTGGTAGGCTGTACGTTTCCGTCTCCGGTGATCTCTTCTACCACAGGAGTCACCTGGGAATCGATCTGTTTGATATCCATATCTTCATTAAAGGTTACGGTAGTGGCCGTTCCTCCCGAGAAATCCAGGCCGTAATTCAATGCCTTATTTCCCATCTGGCTGTTAATGAACATGGTTACCGGACCGCTTAAGATCAAAAGGATGGAAACAATAAAGAAAATCTTTTTGTGCCCGGTAAAGTTGATGCTTTTTCTTATTTTTGCCCTGCCGTAAAACTTTTCATCCCGTACACCTACTGCATATACGGCATTTACCAGCAGCCGGGAAACCACAAGGGCGGTGAACATGGAGATCACGATACCAAGAGCTAAGGTATAGGCAAAACCTTTTACGGTGCCGGAACCTAGCCACATCAATACAAAGGCAGCGATCAGGGTGGTGATATTTCCGTCAAAAATAGCCGAAAATGCCTTTTTGAATCCGCCTCGGATGGCACCTCTTACCGAAGCGCCTGCTGCGATTTCCTCTTTAATACGGGCATAAATGATCACATTTGCGTCCACGGCCATACCAATACCCAGGATGATACCTGCAATACCCGGCAGAGTCAGCGTGATATCAAAAGCGTTCAGGGTAAGGAGCATCAGCGCGGTATAAATGATCAGCGCTACTCCGGCGATCACACCGGGAACCCGGTATACACAGATCATAAATATTATTACGATCGCCAGACCAATGGCCGCCGCCAGAAGGCTGGTGGTAATGGCTTCTTCGCCCAGCTGGGCTGCGACTACGCTGGAACGCAGTTCTTCCAGTTCCAAACTTAAGGAACCGATACGGATATAGGAAGCCAGATTCTGCGCCTCCTCCACACTTTCCATACCATCGATCTGCGCCTGTCCGCCTGTGATCGCTTCATTTACTGTAGGCGCACTGATGATCTCTCCGTCATAGACGATCGCGATCTGCTTTCCCACATTCTCTTCTGTAGCCGTAGCAAATTTTTCTTTTCCTGCATCTGTCAGATTCAGGCTGACCACATACTGTCTTCCGCTGGATGCAGAAGTCTGGATGGCGCCGCCTTCTGCATCTGCCACATCGCTTCCCTCCAGAACAACAGAGCCAGCTTCCCGGATCTCCTCTAAGGACCGGGAAAGGACATAGCCTTCCTCCCCAAGGGTAAAGTTCTCATTTCCCTCTTCGTCTGTCTGCTCCACAAAGCAGAGAGAACCTGGCTGCCCCAGCTCTTCCAGTATGGCATTGGCATCGGTCACACCGGGGATTTCCACGCTGATCCGGTTGGAGCCTTCCTGAAAAGCGTTGGCCTCTGTACTGTACTGCTCCACACGTTTCTGCATTTTATATGTGGTGTCTGCCATATCTTCCCGGCTGGGATTGTCATCCTTTGCCTGGTAAGTAATGCTGACACCGCCTGCAAGATCCAGTCCTGTCTTAATATTCCTTGCTGCTCCGGTTCCTGTAGGTCCTATTCCCACAGCTGCCGTGTAGCACAAAAAGGCGGTAATGATCACCGTCAGAACCAGGACGATGATCCCTCTGTTTTTCTTCATGTTTTTTCCCTTCTTTACATATTATTATTTTCTGCCAATGCGGCTTTGATCATGATCGCGCATTCCACGCGCTTTCTCTGAAGTTCACAGCCGATCTCATAATTTCCGTTGATGTCCTGCTGAAAATGATAGGCATTTGCCGCGCAGCCTCCGCTGCAGTAGAACCTGGCAAAACAGTCCCTGCAGGCTTCCTTGGTGTATACATTACAGTGGGAAAATTCCTCCTGGATCTGCGGATTTTTAATCCCCTCATCCACATTTCCCATAAGATATTCTTCCTCGCCTACAAACTGATGACAGGGATACAGATCTCCCCAGGGGGTAACGGCAAGATATTCCGTCCCCGAACCGCAGCCGGAAAGACGCTTGTATACGCAGGGGCCGCCTGTAAGATCGATCATAAAATGAAAGAAATTAAACCCTCTTCCTTCCTTTTCCCTGCGGATCATTTCCCTGGCAAGAATATCATACTGCTCCATGATCTGCGGGATATCTTCCCTGCGGATGGCATAATCTTCTTCCTGAGGCGCCACCACCGGTTCGATGGAGATCTGTTTGAATCCCAGGTCGGCCAGATGGAGTACATCTTTGGAAAAATCCAGGTTATAATGGGTAAAAGTTCCTCTTACATAATACTGATCCTGTCCTCTTTTCTCCGCAAACCGGATAAATTTCGGCATGATCAGGTCATAGCTGCCGGCGCCTTTTCTAAAGGGGCGCATGTGATCGTGCACCTCTTTGCGTCCGTCCACGCTAAGGACCACATTTGCCATTTCCTGGTTGCAGAATTCCATGACCTCATCGTTTAAAAGAACGCCGTTTGTGGTAAGCGTAAAGCGGAAACGTTTATTGTGCAGTTTCTCCTGCTCTCTGCCGTAGCGCACCAGCTCCTTGACCACTTCCCAATTCATAAGCGGCTCTCCTCCAAAAAAATCTACTTCCAGATTTTTTCGGGCGCCGGAATTGGCGATGAGAAAATCCAGGGCCTTTTTTCCTACTTCAAAAGACATCAGGGCCCGTCTTCCGTGGTACTCCCCTTCTTCCGCGAAGCAGTAACGGCAGGCAAGATTGCAGTCATGGGCGATATGAAGGCAGAGCGCCTTTACTACAGTCTGACGGTTTTGAGAAAATCCGTCTATGATATTTTCGTAAATATCCCTGGTAAAGAGCATTCCCTCTTCTTTCAGCTTTTCGCACTCTTCCACAGCGGTAAAGACCTCCTGCCGATCAAAACGGGGAGAAAGCTGCTCTGCAATGGAAGCAGCAGAGCAGCCTTCTTCTATGTAAGGCAGAGCTTCATAGGTCACCTCGTCCACAAGATGGATGCAGCCGCTGTTGATGTCCAGTACAATGTTATAGCCATTATTCTGATAACGGTGAATCAGACTCATTTCTTCCTAATCCTTTCCTGTATGGTATCAAACGCCGGAATTTTCCGGTTTCATAAGAATAAGCAGCGGAAAGGATTCCGCTGCTTACGTCGTTTACAGAGCGACGGATTATTTATGCTCGCAGCTCTGATTTCCTACTGTACAGGAAGTCTTGCATGCAGACTGACAGGAGGTCTGGCATTCGCCGCATCCGCCTTTTTTGATGGTGTTCTGCAGGTTCTTTGTATTTAAGGTCTTGATATGTTTCATGATAATTCCTCCTTGTATGTAATTTGTCTCCGCATAGTATAGCATAAAACTTTTTAATTTAAAAGCCTTTTTTTCCTAAGGTGCCCTGCCTTCCTGTCCTTTTCAGGAAAGCATGCCTCCCAATGCGCCTCCTCCCAGACACAAAAGGAACGTGGTGATCAGGTGCTGGGCAGAAAAATCCCAGCTTTTCCCGACGCCAAAGGATACCGCCGTCAGCAGGAGAAAATAGCACAACCCTACCAGAAGTCCCCACAGGTATTTGTTCCTACGTACCATCCTGCCGGCTGCAAAGCCTCCTGCCAGACAAGACAATACATACACCGCTGTGATCCCAGCCGCCACCGGTCCCTCTCCCAGATCAAACCGGAACAGCAAAAAGGCGAGAAAAAGCAAAAAGGCACCCGTAAGGAAATAAGCCAGCAAAAGAGATTTCAAAACTGCCTTTACCTTCATAAAAGATCCCTCCCATATGCAATATATATGGGAGGGACCTGTTCTGCATTCCTAGATTGTTTTATTTTCTCTTTTTAAATTTTGACGTGGTCTTGATGATCGCGCCGGCAGAACCGGCTGCCATTACTACAAAGGGTAAGATCACGGTTGGATCTCCTGTGGCAACTGCACCGGAAGCGGTGCCGTTGTTTTGCTGTACCGTCTTCTGGGTATTGGCCTGTGTATTTCCGCTGGTCTGTACCGGATTTGCTGTAGGCGCCGTCGCCTGATTCGCTCCTGAGGAAGAAGCAGTATCGGAAGAACCTGCCGGGGATACTGGAACCTGGGAAGTCGTTCCATCGCTGCCGTTCTGGTCCCCATTGTCGTTTCCGTATCCTTCCTCAGCAATATCGCTGCCGATCACAGGCTTACTCCCTGCGATCCCGAAAGGACTGAAAGAATGGGTGCTGAATACCATGGTGCTTCCTTCCACGCTTGGTATGATCGTTTCTATAGCGCCGTTTTCCAGAAGGTGCTCGATGGTGTATTTGTAGCCTTCTTTTACCGGAACGGTAACGCTTATGTATTCTCCATCAGGGATCTGGTATTCTGTATCGGTTTTCAGATCCCATAACTGGAATTCATAGGATTTAAAAATGCTGGCATCTGCCTCGTTTGTAAATTCATAGTCCTCTCCGCTGGAAACCCGGAACTGCACATACCAGGGAAGTGAAATGCCGGATACGGAAATTCCGCTGCAGCTGTGATTTTCTGCCGCCCGGGCCTTCTGCTCTTCTATAGAAAGGTTGTCCTCAGCAGTAGCAAGACGGTTGTCTTCTTCCAAAATTTCTTCCGGCTGGTCAAAAATATTCTCCACCGGAGCTTTTGTGATCTCCGGCACAGGTTCCGTCTGTGCCGGCTCCTGTCCTCCCACCTGGGCTTCACCAGGGGCTTCTTCCTCCGGGACATCTTCTGCCGGTTTTTCCTGCTCAGGTTCCTCTTTGGTCTCATCCTCGCCGGGTGCTTCTGTAAGCTCCGGAGTTTCTTCCGGAGTTCCGGATGCCTCCGGGGTCACTGAAGGATCCGGGGAAACGGACGGATCCGGGACTGTGGTGGGATCTGCTTCTTCTTCAGGATCCTCTTCCAGTTCCTCCTCATACGCCTCTTCCTCCAGGCTGCTTACCACTACAGTCACATAGCCTATGAGGACACCTGACTCCTGATCATAACCTTCTTCGCCGGAGAGATCCACTTCCTCATAGGGTGTGAGGATCACTTCGTAAGACTGCACCCGCTCATTTGGCACACAGGAATCGTCTGCCCAGGACAGTGTTCCGTATTCGCTGTCCGGAAGGGATACTTCATATAAGGGCACCGGTTCTTCTATGGTGATATTTTCCGGCAGTATGCTGATCTGCGTTTCTTCGGATACCTGGGACTCTGCAAAAACCGCCGGGCTTTGTCCGCAGACCAAAGCAGCTGTGAGAGCCGCTGCCGCCATCAGCCGTACCGCCTTTCTATACGTTATTCTTCCACTGTTTCTTTCCCTATTCATCATTCCGCACCTCAATTTAATTTAAAAAGCCATCTATTTGTGTCTATATTACGTATCGTTTTCGATTCCGCACTAACACTATACCAAATCTTTATCCTTTTGTAAATATTTTGTAACAAATTTTTACATTTTTCGATAAGCTTCTTTTAGAATAGCATGGCCTGGACTTCCTCCTGTAATATTGGTTTCCCGTTGGCCAAAACAGCCGGCCTCAGCCAAAGGTATGGCCAGGCAGGCTGTTCTTCTTTTACATCATAAAGGTAAACTGCCGGATGATCCTTGTCACTTCTCCCAGCACAGCATCTGTCCCGGCCTGGGTTTCTTTCCAGTTTTCCCGGCTGATCCCGTCCACCACAGAAGGGATCACCAGAAATTCTGTCTCCGGGTATACATGCTGATAATACATAAGACACCTTCTTGCATGATAAGACTTGCAGCACAAAATCGCCTTTTTGATCAAAAGGCCGGCCTGGTCTGTCACCTGTCGGGAAAATTTTGCATTTTCATAGGTGTAGGTCGCCTGTTCTTCCATAAGAACAGCCTCTTGGGGGACTCCATTTTGGATCAGGACATCTTTTAGGAAAGCGCACTCCGTTTTATAAGCTCCCCGGTATCGCTCCCGTTTTTCCAGCACACCGGTAAAATGGCCGGCTGTTATAGAATATTTGCCGCTTGGCAAAAGCACCGGCGCAGCTCCGGCCTTATAAAGCTCTGCCGCACGTTCCGCCATCTGAGGATAGCCGTTTCCCGGTATAAATATGATGTCCGCCTTTCCCGGCTCATCTTCCGGAAAGATAAAATCCTCCATCTCTTCCAAAAATTTCTCATACGTATCCATTGTCCTTCTCCTTTGTCCTTATTTTGTCACGATCACCGTACTGTAGCCGTCATCCCGCAGCTGCTGTTCCATATTTATGGCATTTTCCAGTTTCAAAAAAGCGCCGGCCTGCACTTTATAGAGACCGCCCTCATGGAGCAAAAAGGCCGGATAGCCTTTCTCCTGCAGCTGATACAGGAGTCTGTCCGCGTTTTCTCTATTTCGAAAGGCGCCGGCCTGTACCCGATAATACAAAGGTCCTTCCTCTATCCCGCCATCTAAAGTGCCAAGGATCGCATCTCCTATGCCCTGGGCGATCTCCTGAAAATGGTCGTCAAAAAAATGGTTATCTGTATCCGAATTGATAAATCCCGCTTCCACAAGTAGAGCGGGCATTTTTGTGCGCCGCAGCACCACCAGTCCGGGCCGTTCTTTGACTCCCAGATCCCGAAAGCCGATTTCTCCCAACGCACCCAAGATGTTCTCCGCCATTTCGTATTTCAGGCCGCTTTTGTCGTACAGCAAGACCTCTGCCCCACGATACTGATTTTCCATGGGGCTGCTGTTTCTATGAAAAGATATAAAATAATCCACACCTGCCTGATTGGCCAGGGATGCTTTTTCAAAAGGTGTCTGGTAAATATCGGTTGTTCTTGTATAATACACGTCTATCCCATTCTTTTCAAGGATTTTTCCTACTGCCAGAGTCAGTTTCAGGGTATCGTCCTTTTCCTGTCGTCCTTTATATACCGCACCCGGATCGCTTCCCCCGTGACCGGCATCCAGCATGATCTTATATGCCACAGGTTGTTCCTCCTGCTTCCCTTTATGATCAGGATATGCGGCTGCATCTGGTTCTGCCACTATAAGCAGCTAAAACACTCGGTATCTTTATCATAATGATAGATCTTATAAGTAAGGATATCTTCCGGCGGTGTGGTTTCCTGGATCGTGCTGTAAAGCACTTCTTTTAAATCTTCCGGGTCCACCATGGTATCAATGTGGATCATCACTTCGTGGACACTGGTAAAGACCATATAAAAACTTCCTCCCAGAAGATAGGCCAGCCTCTTTGCTACTCCCGGAAGAAACACCGCCACGGCTCCGTTTGTCCTTTTTACTGTGCTTAGACAGTTTCCCATAGCATTCTTTTTCAGCTGGCACTCTGTGAGAATGTCCATAAAGTTTTCCCCTTCATATTCCGGATTCCAGACCATGGCTTCCCATCGGTAGATCCTGGGCGGAGAGTTATAATAGGTATTTAGAAGCGCATCCGAAAAGACCTGATCCGGTTCCTGTTTCCATCCATCCAAAAATTCCTTCCTTATTTTAACACTTGCCAGACGCTCTTTGGTTTCTTCTACCTTCATATAAAGTACCAGCGCAATATCGCCGATGGATTTATATACCGCATGATCCAGGTCCTGCTTGTTTTTTTCTATATTTATCAGCCGGATAAACAGCTTATCCTTTGTTTTTTCATAATCTGCGGCGTCCAGGATCTTTCCCAGATAGCCGGCGTTTTCAATTTGTCTTACGGCCTGTACCATTTTTCCTGTGATCTCCTCCAGGGATAGGCCATTTTTATATTTTTCATAGGCATCTCTGGTATGCAGGCCGCATATTTCACAGGCACTCTCCTGTTCCTCACACCGAACAAAAAGCCGGTCTTCCTCAAAGGGAACTTTTTCTTCTCCCTTTACAAAAAAAATCTGTTCTTCTTTAAGTTCCAGCGCAGCCATCACCATCCTGCGGAGAAGCTCTACAAAATCTTCGTATTCATAATTCATTTTTACTCCTTTCCAGATACCTGATCTGCCATGAGGCAGCTTTTGACGTTTGCTTCTTGTTGTTCCTTTCTGGGAAATTTTCCGTGAAAAGCTGTGGATAAATAGATTATAAAAAAAGAAAGGGCCCTGCCCTTTAAGAGTTGCTGTAAGTACAGTATAAAATTTCTCCCGGGATTTGTAAAGGATATCTTTTCGACAAATTGTTCTAATTTTTCCAACACACTGGCAATCCTGCCGATCTTTTGTTAAAATAAAACCCATATGAAAAAAAGGAGCAAAAAAAATGAGCAGAAAAAGAAAAAAGCCCGCAGGGTTTTCTAAATTTCTTTCTTTTTTAATATGTTTGTGTTTGGCGGTCTTTGGCGGGGCGGAGCTAAAAAACAGCAGCTTCTTTCCCCAGAATGCGCCTGCATCCTACCCCTCTCTGGATCTTCAGGAACTTCCCCAGTATGAGGGTGCGCCTTATGCGGTGATCCAGGGGAATGATCCGGATTTTTCTCCCTCTGACTTTTCCACCCAGTCCTTTGAGACCTATTCTCCCCTGGATTCTCTAGGGCGCTGCGGCACTGCCTATGCCAATATCGGCACAGATTTAATGCCTACTGAGGACCGGGGAAATATCAGTGAGATCCATCCCAGCGGCTGGCACAGCACCACCTATGAAGGGATTGATGGAGAAAAGCTCTATAACCGCTGCCACCTGATCGCATTTCAGCTTTCCGGAGAAAATGCCAACGAAAGAAACCTCATTACCGGCACCCGGTATATGAATACGGAAGGAATGCTTCCCTTTGAAGAAAAGGTTGGCGACTATGTGCGGGAAACCCGCAATCATGTGCTGTACCGGGTCACTCCGATATTCAAAGGAAATAACCTGGTGGCAGACGGGGTACATATGGAAGCGGAATCCGTAGAGGACCAGGGAAAAGGGATCCGCTTTAATGTTTATATTTTCAATGTCCAGCCAGGAATCGAGATCAATTATGCCACTGGAGACAGCCATCCGGCAGGAACCGGAACCGCTGTCTCCAGTCAAAGCATAAGCCCCGGTGCCCCTTTACAAGAATCCGGAAGCTATATCCTAAATACATTTTCAAAAAAATTCCACCTTCCCTCCTGTGAAGGCGTGGCTTCTATGAATCCGGCAAACAAAAAAGAATATTCCGGAAGCAGAGACGACCTGATCCGCAAAGGATATTCACCCTGTCAGAGCTGCTGCCCGTAAACGGGCCGGCAGCTCTTAGATCCGTCCCTTTTCCCTATTCTGGGAAGGTGTTTCACGGATGGGAATGGTAAACGCAAAACGGCTTCCCTGGCCGTATTCGCTTTCCGCTTTTATCTCCCCTCCATGTATCTGCACGATCCATTTCACCATAGGCAGCCCAAGACCGGCTCCGTCTCTTTGGGAGCGGGAGGCGTCTGCCTGATAAAAACGTTCCCAGATATGGGGAAGCTGTTCCTTGGTGATCCCGATACCGTTGTCTTCCACAGAACCAAAAAGGATCCCCTCTTTTTCCTTCATGGAGATCTTTAACCAGCCATTTTCTTTTCCATAGGAAATCCCGTTTCCGATCAGATTCATCCAGATACGGATAAATAATGTTTCATCCACATATCCCTGTACCCCTTCCTGAATGTCTGTTTCTATACGGATGCCTTTGGTTTTGGCGATCTCCTGCTGTTCTTCTGCTGCCATTTCCGTGAGAAGGGAAAGTTCCAGATACTCTTTGTGTATCACCTGGCGGTTTTGATCTGCCCTGGACAAAAACAAAAGCTGGGAAATGATTTTTGCCATATTTCCGGCCTTTCTCTGGATCACTTCCACGGCAGAACGTGTCTCCTGGGAAAGCTGCGTATCCTCCAAAAGATATTCGCATTGTGACAAAATGACCGCCACCGGTGTGCGAAGTTCATGGGAGGCATCAGAGGTAAACTGCTTTTCCTTTTCAAAACTTTTCTCCACTTTTTCCAGCATCAGATCAAAGGTCTCTGCAAGCTTATAAAGTTCATTCTTCTCTCCGGTAAGGCCGATCCTCTTGGAAAGATCCTCTTCCTCATAAATCGCCCTGGCTGTGGAGGTGATCCTGGACACCGGCCTGAGCGTCCTGCTTACAAAGAAATATCCCAAAGATGCAGCCAGCACCACAAGCAGCGGAAATAATATAACAGAGAGCCTAAGGGTAACCCTAAGACTGCTTTCTGCCTCCGTAATGGAAGTGATCCCCCGTACATACACCTTGCCGTAGCCTTCTATATTGGATGAGGTATCCCATATATACCAGCTGATCCCTTCCTGGGTAAGCCTCCGTAAGCCTTCCCCCAAAGGAACATTCAGAGTAAATTCGTAAGGGATCCTGCCTCCGATCAGGCTCTCCCCACTGTTGTATGCGGAAAGGTAAATGCCTTTCTCTACCTCATAAAAATCCCGGTCGATCTTCAAACGCTTTCCATCCCATTGGATATCCTCAAAAGCGCCAAAAACGTCATTCTCCAGATCCGTCTCTACAGAGGAAAGGATTTCACTGCTGCTTAGGGAGAACAAGATGCTGAGCATGATCCCTGTCATCAGGATCATAAAAGCGGCATATAAAATAGTCAGCTTCCATTTCAGTGGTACTTTTTTCATGTGTCCTCCCTGAGTACATAGCCGGAGCCCCGGACTGTATGGATCAGCTTCGGTGAAAATCCTTCGTCAATTTTTCTTCTAAGGTAACGGATATATACATCCACTACGTTGGATCCCCCTGCATAATCAAAATTCCAGATATGCTGTTCGATCTTGTCTCTGGAGAGCACGATCCCTTTGTTCATGCACAGATACCGGAGTATGGAAAATTCTTTGCTGGACAGCTCGATCTCCTTATCATCCCGGCATACTTTATGGGTATTCAGGTCCACCGTAAGATTAGCGATCTTTAGGATATTTGTTTTTTTCTCTCCCTCGGAAGTCTTTCTGAGCATGACCCGGACCCGTGCCAGGAGCTCTTCAAAGGCAAAGGGCTTGACCAGATAATCGTCTGCTCCTGCGTCCAGACCGCTGACCCTGTCCTGTATACTATCTTTAGCGGTCAGCAGCAGCACCGGCGTGTTTTTTTTATTTTTCCGGATATATTTAAGAACCTCCAGCCCGTTCTTTTTGGGCATCATAATGTCCAGGATCACCCCGTCATATTCTGCTGCTGCCAGATAATCTACCGCCTCCTGTCCATCGAAACAGGCGTCAACACTATAGCTTTGATTTTCCAGTCTTTTTTTCAAAAGGGCGTTCAAATCCTTCTCATCCTCTGCGATCAAAATCCTCAAAGCTGTTTCTCCTCCTCTAACCGGCCCCAGCCGGGCATTTCTCTCTGTCAATTGTTAAAAAGATTCTTTAAAACATCCACGCAGCCGTCTATGCCCAGTCTTCCGGAATCCAGGACAATGTCATAGCCTGTAAAGCTTGCCCACTGACGTCCTGTATTGGCCCGGTAATAAGTACTTCTTTTTTTATCAAACCGCTTTCTGGTGGCATCGATCTGGGATTCCTCGATCCCATATTCCTTGCCGATCCTTTCTTTTTTTGCTTTCTCATCGGAGCAGCGGATAAAAATATTGATCACATCCTTTTGGTATTTCAAGGCCTCTGACGCACAGTGGCCCAAAAAGATCGCTCTTCCGCTTGCGGCCATTTTCTGGATCACTTTCTGCTCTTCTACAAAGACCCTTCCCTCCAGGGATAAAAGATCCGATTCTCCGCCGCCGGAACGGCTTAGGGCGTACATGGAGTACAAAAAGCTTCCGGTACTGTTTTCTTCGTACTTTTCGATCCGGTCAATGGGAACATTCCATTCTTTGGAAACTGCTTCCAGGATTTCCATACCATAACAGGGGATCCCGCAGGCCTTTGCTAATCGGTGGGCGATCTCGGTCCCGCCGCTTCCATATTCTCTTTCAATGGTAATGTAATTAATTCGCATATTTCATCCTCCATTCTATTCAAGCATTTCCCCTTTTTATATTGATAGTATTATAACACAGTGTAGCGTGAAAATGGAAATAAAATTCTCATCATCTATTTGGAATAAGAAGTAAAATCTGATATAATAGAAATATCTTTAGCAGAAAAGAGGAGAACAACATGGATTACAAAATTACCGGTTATAAACCGGAAAGACTATTTCATTTTTTTGAAGAGATCAGTTCCATCCCAAGAGGATCCGGAAACGAAAAGGGGATCAGCGATCACCTGGTACAGTTTGCAAAAGAAAGAGGTCTCTGGGTTTATCAGGATGAGGCACACAATGTGATCATCAAAAAGAAGGCCAGCAAGGGCGCAGAAAACTGTCCGGCTGTCATGCTTCAGGGACATTTAGATATGGTATGCGAAAAAAAGGCCGGCGTAGATCACGATTTTGAAAAGGAAGGACTGGATCTGGTAGTAAAGGACGGCGTGCTCAGTGCAGACGGGACCACTCTTGGTTCTGACAACGGCGTAGCCGTAGCTTTAATGATGACCGTTCTGGACGACGAAGAACTTTCCCACCCGCCTGTAGAATGCGTATTTACAACAGAGGAAGAAGTAGGGTTAAACGGCGCCAAAGCCTTGGATAAAACCCAGATCACTGCCCGTACCATGATCAACATGGACTCTGAGGAAGAGGGCGTGGCTACGGTAAGCTGTGCAGGAGGCCTCCGGATCCGCTGTACAAGAAAAATAGAACGGATCCCGGCAGAAGGAAGCCTGGTCCAGATCAAGATCGAAGGCCTTTTAGGCGGCCACTCCGGAACCGATATCAATAAAGAAAGAAACAATGCCAATATCCTGATGGCACGGATGGTGCATACATTAATGGAAAAGATCGGCGGCAGCCTGGTCACCTTTGCCGGCGGCAGCAAAGACAATGCCATCACCAGAGAATGTGAAGCCTCCCTTCTTTATGAGGATGCTGAAAAGGCAGCCCAGGCGGAACAGCTTGCCTGCTCCCTTGCAGAGACTTTTGCAGAAGAGATCACTTCCTATGAACCGGATTTTTCCTGTGAGATTTCTGTAGAAGATGGACGGACTGCCAATGTGGTTCCCAAAAACGCGGCAAAAGACTTTGTAAACGCTATGTATCTGGCTCCCAATGGTGTGCAGCGGCGGAACATGCATATGGACGGATTTACCGAAGTTTCCTGCAACATGGGTATCACCTGTGCAGGTGAAGAGGAGCTGTCCATTGTATTTTCCCCCCGCTCTTCTGTAGCCTCTCTTCAGGAGAATATGAAAGAACGTTTCCGCACCCTTGCCGAAAGCTTCGGCTTCGCCGCTGAATACAGCGGAGAATATCCTGGCTGGAGCTACAAAGAGGACTCCCGGATCCGGGAAGTATTTAAAGAGAGCTACCGCAGCCTTTTTGGCTCCGAGATCAAGATCGAAGCGATCCACGCCGGACTGGAATGCGGCCTGTTTTCTGATGCGATCCCGGATCTGGACGCCATCGCCGTAGGTCCCACCTTGAATAATGTTCACACCCCGGATGAAAATATGCCTCTGGATTCCTGTGAAAGATTCTGGGAGCTTTTAAAAGATGTGCTCAAAAGACTTGCAGAGCAATGATCTCTGCCGGTAACTTATAAAAAAATCGTGTACCTCTCCGCAGTTATCTGGTACTGCGGATCCGGTACACGATTTTTCTTTCCTTTTTTTCTTCGATGATCATTCTCTGTTTTACCATATACGGCAAGATAGAACCCAAAAATTTTTCCGGATCCGTCACGCCGATCCGTTCCCGGCAAAAAGGCTGCTTGGCCGTCAGATCCTTTACGGCAGCTTCCAGTTCCCGGCTGGTCATAGGACCATTTTTCTTAAGTGTTTTTTTCACTTTAGCCACACCCTTTGAAGCAAGCAGGTTTGCCAGATCCTGCTGCTGACGTGAGGCCCGCCACAATCCCCATCCATAGAGGAAGGCTGTTGCTGCCGCAAACAAGAGAACGTAAGGAAGGTAGTGGAGGATCGTAGAGATCATTTTATCTTCTCCCCTTTCCAGATGATCATATGGTTATCGTGGAGGATTTCCAAAAATTTGATAAGACGGGAGAGGGATTTCTCCATATCTGGAAACTGTACCTCCAATTTTTTTGACAGCTTATGCACGTTGGATTCCCCGTCTATAGCAAGCCATACAAAGCTTCCCAGTTCATCCAGACGGATATCGCTGACTCTTGGGCGGTGGAAGAACCGCTGGGCGATCCGATGATAAAACCCTTTCCACTCTACCAGAAGCGTTACAATTCCATCCTCTCCGGTCTCGAATTCAATATCGGGATGTCTTTGGGGAATATGATCAAGATAATTCTGTGCCTGTTTTTTCTGCATAAAATTTCTCTTCTCCTTTTTTGCTTATAGGATGCACTTTTGAAAGAAACAGCCTGCTTTTTTGCAGGCTGTTCCGATTGCTGTAGTAAATTATTTTTCTTTCTTCATGCAGACTCTGTAAAGGTAAGCAAGAAGAAGGATGAAGATGATAAGACTTGCGATCTGAGGAAGGGCGAAAGGAAGTTTGATAGCAGAATCTACTCCCGCCACAGCGAGGACCGCAAGGACAATTCCCATGATACCTTCTCCGGCGATCAATCCGGAAGTAAAGAGAACACCTCTGTCGGCGCGTTCTTTTTTCTCCTTGTCGTTTCCTTTTATCTTCTCCACGATAAAGCGCACTGCTCCGCCGGCCATGATACCGGCACTTAAACTGAATGGAAGGTACATACCTACCGCAAAAGGCATAACCGGCACCTGAAGGATCTCAGCTACAATAGCAACACATACGCCAATAAGGATGAGCGCCCATGGAAGGTTGGCATCCATGATCCCCTCAACCAGAAGCTTCATCATCGTAGCCTGTGCGGCCGGGATCTTATCTGTTCCGTATCCCCATGCTTCGTTAAGAAGATACAATACAAATCCGATGGCAGCTGCAGAAACCACTACACCCAGCATCTCACCGATCTGCTGCTTCTTTGGAGTAGCACCAACGATAAATCCGGTCTTCAGGTCCTGAGAGGTATCTCCGGCGATAGCGGCAACGATACAGATCACACCGCCGATGGCAATAGCGCCTACCATACCGGTTGTTCCATCGGATCCGGTTACCTTTAAAAGCAGGGTTGCGATGATCAGTGTGGCGATGGCCATACCGGATACCGGGTTATTGGAGGATCCGATCAGACCTACCATACGGGAAGACACTGACGCAAAGAAGAATCCGAAGATAACAATGATCAGTGCGCCGATGGGGCTTACCGGGAAGGTTGGGATCAGCCAGATCAATACTACGATCGCCAGGATCATACCCAGCAGCAGAGGCATAGGCAGGTCTTCCTGGGTACGCAGCACATTGGAATTGGCATGTTTTTTGGACATGCTCTTCATTGCCTGCTTGAAGGTACGGATGATAAGCGGGAAGGTCTTGATCAGGCTGATCACACCGCCTGCCGCTACTGCTCCGGCACCAATGTATTTAATGTAGCTTCCCCACAGATCGCCGGGAGCCATGGAAGAAATAGGATCCGTTGCCGGGAATATAGTGGCATCCCCGCCAAACAGAGCAATCGCCGGCATAAGCACAAACCAGCTGAGGGTACCGCCTGCCAGCATATAGCTGGAGATCTTTGGCCCGCAGATAAAGCCTACACCTGCAAGAGACGGCAGCACCTGGATCCCGATCTGAGAGCCGGCATAGCCCTTGAAGGCATAACCGATCTCGCTTGGGAAAAATCCGAAACCGTCTGCAATAAATTTATACACTGCCGCAATGCCCAGGCCCTTAAATACAGAGCCGGCCTTGCTTCCTCCCTGTTCACCGGCCAAAAGCACTTCCGCACATGCGGTTCCTTCCGGGAATGGAAGGGAGCCGTGCTCTTCCACGATAAGAGCCTGACGCAGAGGTACCATGAAACAGACGCCCAGGATACCGCCGAACAAAGCGATCAGGAAGATGGTCAGGATACTTGGGAAATCAATCTTTCCTTCTTCCGCCCATAAAAACAGAGCCGGAAGAGTAAAGATCGCGCCTGCCGCCAGTGACTCACCGGCAGAACCGATCGTCTGCACCATGTTGTTTTCCAGGATAGAGTCCCTGCGCAGAACGATGCGGATGATTCCCATGGAGATTACTGCCGCCGGAATGGAAGCAGAAACCGTCATACCCACGAGAAGACCAAGATAGGCATTTGCCGCGCCAAAGACTATGGCCAAAAGGCAGCCCACCAGGACAGACGTTACAGTAAATTCCGGAACGATCTTATCCGCAGGAATATACGGTTTGAAATCTTTGTTGTTGTCCATTGGTTTACATTCCTTTCTTTTTCATAAAATTTTGCGCTTTCTTTACACAGCCTTAAAATTATAACACTTTATACAAAGAAAAGAAAGCGAAAATGAACATTTTGTAAAATTATCTGGATTTCTGTTTAAAAGGATCCTGCTTTTTAAAACAAAAAAGCCCTTGGAAATCTACGTTTTACGGGATTTCCAAGGGTCTTCGCCTTTCGGACTTGAATCACTTAGTTTCCAGCCATCTGCTTTGCGAAGTATCTCTCTGGAATGCCCGTATTTACTGGGTTTTTAGAGCCTCATCCAAGCCTGTACGCAATTTTTACGCAGTTTCTTATTTGCCCGCTTCTGAAAATCCTTTTAAGGCTTTGACCAACTCGGGGGGGGTTGACGCAATTTAGCGCTCTTTACGTTACTTCGCCTATCCTGCATATCACAGGGCATTTATCTTATAGACTACTATCAATAAATCTTATACCCTTTTGTTTCAAAATTTCGATTTCCTGATTGCATCTGTTGATATACATATAAGTGTTTAACATTCCCACGATTAGTCATTCTAAATACTCTTCTTGCAATATGCATTGTATTCATAGGATTTGTTGTTGCATATACATTTACTCGGACTCCATCTGGAAAAGCCCTGACCTCATTAATAATTTTTTCTACAAACTTATCGCTATAATGGCGCTCAACATCTTGTCCATCATTTCTACTTATCTTTATTG
>DXBU01000024.1 GCA_019116385.1 Candidatus Blautia faecigallinarum
ATACTTCACGATAGATCGCATTTGTCTTTAACAGTTCGTTGGATGTACCGATACCATTGATCTCGCCGTTATCCATAACAATGATCACATCTGCGTCTTCTACTGAAGAGATCCTCTGTGCGATGATGATCTTTGTGGTATCCGGGATCTCCTCCCGGAAGGCCTGGCGGATCAGCGCGTCTGTTCTGGTATCTACAGCGCTGGTGGAATCGTCCAGGATCAGGATCTTCGGTTTTTTAAGCAGCGCCCTGGCGATACAGAGTCTCTGCTTCTGACCTCCGGATACGTTGTTTCCGCCTTCTACGATCATAGTATTATAGCCGGCAGGAAATTCGTTGATAAATCCATCTGCCTGGGCAAGGCGACAGACCTTCTGTACTTCTTCATCGGTGGCGTTTTCATCGCCCCAGCGGATATTTTCATAAATCGATCCGGTAAAAAGCACATTCTTTTGAAGCACCATAGATACCTGGTCACGGAGTTTTTCCAAGTTGTATTTCCGTACGTCCACTCCGCCGACTTTTACGCATCCTTTTGTTACATCGTAAAGCCTTGGGATCAGCTGCACCAAAGTGGACTTGGCGCTTCCGGTACCTCCGATGATACCCACGATCTGTCCGCTCTTGATATGAAGATTTACATCCTTCAGGGAAAGGTTTCCATCCTTTCCGGAATAGCTGAAATCCACATGCTCAAAGTCGATATCCCCGTTGGCAACCTCCTTAAGGGCATTCTCATCGTCCTGCATTTCCGGCACTTCCTCCAGTACCTCCCGGATACGATCGGAGGACGCCTCGGCGATCATGATCTGGACAAATACAAAGGTAACCATCATAAGGGACATCAGGATCTGCATGGCGTAAACCATGATACTGGTAAGTTCCCCTGTCTGCATCGTTTCAAATACGATGCTCTTTCCGCCGATGAGTACCAGGCAGATCACTACCGTATACATAACAAACTGCATGATCGGCGCGTTCCAGGCAACGATCTTTTCTGCCTTTGTAAAGAGATCAAAAACCTTTAAAGAGATCTTCTGGAATTTCTGATTTTCATGTTCTTCCCGCACATAAGCTTTTACCACTCTGGCGGCGTTTACATTTTCCTGCACCGTGTTATTCAAAACGTCATATTCATCAAATACCTCAACAAAATGAGGATGTGCCTTCTTGGCGATAAAGATCAGCGCGCCGCCCAGGATCGGGATCATGATCAGCAGAAGGAACGCGATCTCTATATTGATGGTAGCCGCCATTATCCAGGACAGGATCACCATGAACGGTGCTCTCGCCAGCATACGGATGCTGAACATAAAGGCCATCTGCACATTGGTGATATCTGTGGTCATCCTGGTCACCAGACTGGATGTGGAGAAATGGTCGATATTGCCAAAAGAAAAGTCCTGTATCTTATAAAATATATCATGTCTGAGGTTCTTGGCGTAACCGGCGGCGGCTACAGCGGCTACCTGTCCGGCTTTTGCTCCGAAAAACAGAGCCAGCATCGCCAGGAAGACCAGGAGGATCCCCATCTTAATGATGTATCCCATATCTCCTTCCATGATGCCCACGTCAATGATCTTTGCCATCAGAAGCGGGATCAGGACTTCTATAAAGACTTCCAATGCCACCAGAACAGGGGCCAGGAATGCTTTTCCTTTGTATTCCCGCACAGACTGCAACAGTTTCCTATTCATCTGTTTACCTTCCTTTCCATAACATTTATATTGTCTTTTGCTTTTCCCCGACAGAAAGATTTGCCGATATCTGCTTTAAGACACGCAGAAACACATCCATATCCTCCTCGGGGATCCCCTGGCGGAGCTGCTCTTCTCTTTTCTGGATGTTGTCCAAAAGCCTGCCGCGAAGCTGCAGCGCTTTCTCAGTAGGAACGATCCGTTTCAGCCTGGCGTCCTCTTTTACCGGTTCCCGGTACAGATATCCCTTTTTCTCCAAAAGCTGGAGAATGCCGGTGGCTGTGGACCTGCGTACCTTAAATTCCTTCTCCAAATCCCTCTGATAGAGATCTCTCTGTATCGTCTCAAGCAAAATAAAATGCAGAATATGTTCCTGCATTTTCGTAAGATTATCCTGCCCGGTCTGGGAATCCCCGCAGAATATCTGGCGTTTTAACTGGTGAGAGACGAGATTGATCCATTTTCCTGCGCCTTCACTCATAGCTGCATCCCTTTCTTTCTTGTTGTTCGGTAACTAACAATTCGGGTACTAACAGTATAATAGCCTAATCGTTCTCCGATTGTCAATCCAATTCGAAGAAAATTTGTGCAGAAAATCTCTTTGTTTTTTATGCAATTTTTCCATAGGCGATCCGATGAAAAACATCAAAAAGAAAACAGGCACAGAACGAACGCCGCCTGTGCCTGGATGGTATATTTCACATAGATTTTTCCTGTTACTGCTTGCTGTTGATGTAGTTTACAAGTCCTTCCGCCTTGATGATCTTCTGCATAAATTCCGGGAAAGCCTGTCCTTTGAATTCGGTGCCTTTTGTAAGATTGTAGATCATGCCGGAATCAAAATCCACCTTCACTTCATCGCCGTCCTCGATCCCTTTGCTTGCCGCCGGGCATTCGATGATAGGGAGCCCGATATTGATGGCATTGCGGTAAAAAATCCTTGCGAAAGTCTCCGCGATCACACAGCTCACCCCCGCCGCCTTGATGGCGATGGGCGCATGCTCCCTGGAGGAGCCGCAGCCGAAATTCTTGTCCGCTACGATGATATCGCCTTTGTTTACCTTTTTTACAAAATCCTTGTCAATATCTTCCATACAGTGTGTGGCCAGCTCGGCAGGATCTGAAGAGTTCAGATATCTTGCCGGAATGATCACGTCTGTGTCTACATTGTCGCCGTATTTAAATACTTTTCCCTGTGCCTGCATCTGTTCTTCCTCCTTATAATCCTAACTCTTCCGGCGCGCTGATCTTTCCGGTCACCGCGCTTGCCGCCGCTACCGCCGGGCTTGCCAGATAAACCTCGGAATCCACATGGCCCATACGTCCCACGAAGTTGCGGTTTGTGGTGGAGATGCATCTCTCTCCCGCCGCCAGGATACCCATATAGCCGCCCAGACATGGTCCGCAGGTAGGCGTGCTCACCACAGCCCCTGCCTCGATAAAGATCTTTAAAAGCCCTTCCTCCATCGCCTGAAGGTAGATGGCCTGTGTAGCCGGGATCACAATGCAGCGCACGCCCTTTTTCACCTTCCGGCCTTTCAGGATCTCCGCCGCCGTGCGCAGGTCGTCGATCCGTCCGTTGGTACAGGAGCCGATCACAGACTGGTCGATCGCCACATCCTCTTTGATCTGGCTGATGGTCTTTGTGTTCTCCGGCAGATGGGGGAAGGCCACCGTAGGCTCCAGAGCGCCAAGATCGATGGTGTATTCTGCATCGTAAACGGCGTCTTCATCTGCCTCGTAGATCTTGTAGGGACGTTTGGAGTGTTCTTTCATATATTCCTCTGCAAGAGCGTCCACCGGGAAGATCCCGTTCTTTCCACCTGCTTCAATGGCCATATTGGCAATGGTGAAGCGGTCGTCCATGGAAAGATTTTTGATCCCTTCCCCTACAAATTCCATGGATTTATAAAGGGCGCCGTCCACACCGATCATACCGATGATGTGGAGGATCACGTCTTTGCCGCTGACCCATTTTTTCGGTTTTCCCACGATATTGAATTTAATGGCTGAGGGAACCTTGAACCAGGCTTTTCCGGTAGCCATGCCGGCAGCCATATCCGTGCTTCCCACACCTGTGGAAAAAGCTCCCAGCGCTCCATAGGTACAGGTATGGGAGTCTGCGCCGATGATCACATCCCCGGCAACGGTCAGTCCTTTTTCCGGCAGGAGGGCATGCTCGATCCCCATCTCTCCTACGTCAAAATAATTGGTGATATCATGCTTGCAGGCGAACTCGCGCACACACTTACAGTGCTCCGCAGATTTAATATCTTTATTGGGGATAAAATGATCCATCACCAGCGCGATCTTATCCTTATCAAAAACAGTTTTTACTGTCATCTTATCCATTTCATGGATGGCCACAGGAGAGGTGATGTCGTTTCCAAGGACCAGGTCAAGGTCCGCTTCGATCAACTGTCCTGCTTCCACATGATCCAGGCCCGCATGGGCTGCCAGGATCTTCTGTGTCATTGTCATTCCCATTTTTCGTATCCTCCTTGTTTCAATTCCTGTTGCTATTCTAGCACATTTTTTGTTATAATGCTAATACATATTATTCATATTTATCATAACCTGATGTTATAGTATTGCCGCCGGTCCCGCCAGGACCCCGGACGTATGACCAGAAGGAGGTTTCCAAAAATGACTGTCGATCCCCATTTCCATGGCACAAAAGCCCCGGGGATCTCTCCGGAGATCCGGGAGCGCATTTCTCTATATCATATTTTTTATACCGTGGCACAGACCGGAAATATATCCCACGCAGCCAGAGAATTGTATATCAGCCAGCCTGCGGTAAGCCGGGCTTTAAAAAGACTTGAGGAAAGCCTGGATACCCGTCTCTTTGCCCGCAGCTCCAGGGGCGTGGCACTAACGCCTTCCGGCAGTCTTTTGTTCCAGAAGGTCCGGGACGCTTTTTCCGTTCTTTCAGAGGGAGAAGATGCCGTTCTGGGCAACCGGTCCATGAATGTTCCCAGACTCCGCCTGGGAGCCAGCGCCACCTTATGCAACTATGTGCTGATGCCCTATCTGAAAACGTATATCAAGTCCTATCCCCAGGTGCGCGTCACCATTTCCTGTCAGTCCACCTATCAGACACTTGAGCTTCTGGAACAGGGAAAGATCGATATCGGACTGATCGGACGCCCCCAGAAGCTCTCCGGCCTTCATTACCGTCCTCTCCAGAAGATCCACGATATCTTCGTCTCCACAAAGGAATATGTAAATAACCAGCAGCTCCTGTATCCGCGGGAGTCTTTATTCCAGACCGCCACATTTATGCTTCTGGATGAGGACAATATCACCCGCCAGTCGGTCAATGCGCTCCTGAAGGAACGGCAGATCGAGCTTGCCCATATCCTGGAGGTCACTTCCATGGATCTGCTGATCCGATTTGCAGAGATCGGTATGGGGGTGGCGTGTGTGGTCCGGGAATTTATCCGGGAAAAGCTGGAAAAAGGAACCCTTGTGGAGGTTTCCATGAACGGTTCCTTTCCTGCCAGAGAGATCGGTTTTGTCTGCAGCAAAAAAAATTCCGCCGTCCCCCATCTGGAACATTTCTTTCCAGTGGAGAACAGCGGAAGCTGATGATCTCTCCTGTCAAAGTTTTTCAGGCGTTTTTTAGATCCCAGCTATGTAGACTCTGTTTGCTTTATAATTCGGACGGCCCTGCACGCCGCTCAGAGAATAGGGCATGGCAAAATAGGTATCTACCTTGCTCACCAGAGCCCAGTCCGGATCGAATACCAGTCCGTTGATCTCGGCCCAGCCATGGCCGCCGGAGGAAATGGCGTAAACATCGCTGCATCCAACCGCGTTTGCCATGAAAGCAAAGGCAGCGGCATAGGAGAAACAGTTTCCTCTGCCCTTATAGAACATATCCTCCGCGTAATCCAGCTCCCATCCCTTCTTTCCGGTAAAGGACCGCCAGGTGGCATATTTATAAGTTTTCTTTGCATACTCAAAGCAGATCTTAAGCTTCTGGGGCTTCGTCATCAGGGGCTTTGTCTGTTTTTCAACTACCTTATTGGCCTCTACCATGATCTTAAGCTTCCTAAGGCTGGCCTGTGTCTTTTTCGCACGGCCCTTTTTGTCCAGGGTAATGTCATTTATCTTTTTCCCTTTTACCATGGAACCCTTTTTGCCATTGGCGATCTGGAAGAAATAATACTGGCTGCCGATCTTCTGCCAGCCCACCCTCTGTATGCCTTTTCCGTCAAAATAGTAGCTTTTGCCGCCTATTTGGGTGAGTCCTGTGGCTTTCTTTCCTTTGTCATTATAGTAGTATACGTTTTGATTCTGTTTCTTCCAGACATTTTTGTATTTTGCTGCCTGCACCGGTACTGCCAGCATCAGGATCCCTAAAAACAGGACCGCCAGCGCCAAAAATCTTTTTCTTTTCATTTGTTTCAACTTTCCTCCTTCGTATCATACTCGTCCTTTTTCCTCCCGGCCGGCCCATTCGCTGAGCCGCCTTGTTTTTATATTTTACCATAAACAGCTTAGAATAAAAGCATTATTTACCCAAATGCAAGAAAAAGCTGCCCAGTGGCAGCTCTTTCTATAAAATAGGATCTTTAGTTGTTGATCAGCTTATCCTCGCCGTTCCAGCTGTACAGCTTGCGGATCTCTTCTCCGATAATCTCGGAAGGATGTTCTGCTGCTTTCTTTCTCATCGCTTTGAAATGTACCTGGCTTCCGGCGGAGGACATATCCAGCAGGAAGTCTTTTGCAAAGGTACCGTCCTGGATGTCTGCCAGAATCTTCTTCATAGCCTTCTTGGTATCCTCGGTGATGATCTTCGGTCCGGTGATGTAGTCGCCGTACTCAGCGGTATTGGAAATAGAATATCTCATTCCAGAGAAGCCGGACTGATAGATCAGGTCTACGATCAGCTTCATCTCGTGGATACACTCAAAGTATGCGTTTCTCGGGTCGTATCCGGCCTCTACCAGAGTCTCGAATCCAGCCTGCATCAGAGCGCAGATACCGCCGCAGAGAACGGCCTGCTCGCCAAAGAGGTCTGTCTCGGTCTCGGTACGGAAGGTGGTCTCCAGAACACCGGCTCTAGCGCCGCCGATCGCAAGGGCGTAGGCAAGGGCAATGTCCAGAGCTTTTCCGGTAGCATCCTGCTCTACTGCAACCAGACAGGGAACACCTTTGCCGGCCTGGTATTCGCTTCTTACGGTATGGCCCGGTCCCTTGGGAGCGATCATGGTAACATCCACGTTCTTTGGAGGTACGATACAGCCAAAGTGGATGTTAAAGCCGTGAGCGAACATCAGCATGTTGCCTTCCTCCAGGTTCGGCTCAATGTCTTTTTTATAAAGGGCAGCCTGCTTTTCATCGTTGATCAGAATCATGATAATGTCTGCCTTCTTTGCAGCCTCTGCTGCGGTATATACTTCAAAGCCCTGTGCTTCTGCTTTCTTCCAGGACCTGCTGCCTTCGTAAAGGCCGATAATGACGTTGCATCCGGACTCCTTTGCGTTCAGGGCATGGGCATGTCCCTGGCTGCCGTAACCGATGATCGCAATGGTCTTGCCTTCCAGAAGGCTCAGATTACAATCTTCCTGATAAAAAATCCTGTTTGCCATTTTTGTTTCCTCCTAGCTGTTTATTTTTTCATAATAATGATGGCGGGGACAAAAGCCCCCGGCTATGATATATCGTTAAGGGGGATCCCCCTTAGCAAACCTGTTGAAACTACAGATACCTCACATCGTGGGTTCCCCTAGAAAGGCCGGTGATCCCTGTACGGGCCAGCTCCAGGATCTCATAATCATCCAAAAGATCGATAAAGGCCTCCAGCTTGCTCTTGGTCCCTGTCATCTCGATCACCAGGGAATCCTTGCTCACATCGATCACCTTTGCACGGAAGATATCTACAATGGAAATGATGCCTTGCCGCTGCTCCGGTTTTGCCGCCACCTTCACCAGCACCAATTCTCTGCTCACACTATCCTCAGGCTCCAGCACCTTGATGTCCCGCACATCCACCAGCTTGGCAAGCTGCTTGGTGATCTGTTCCAGGATCAGTGCATCACCGCTGCATACCACGGTGATCCTGGTAAAGCGTTCATCTGCGGTAACACCTGCGGAAATACTTTCGATATTATAGCCCCGGCGGCTGAACAAACCGGAAATACGGCTTAAAACACCTGCGGTATTATCTACCAGCAGGGATAAGATTCTCTTCTGCATACCCCACCTGCTTTCAACACTTTAAACTAATAAATATTTATATGTTTACCATTATAGCAAGTTAAATGATTTTGTCAATAAAAAAGAATTTCAGAAACAGATCCTCCGCTCTGCCACAATGTCCAAAAGAGATTCGCTGTGGGACACTACGATCAGGCCGATCTGCCGCTCCTTCACTTCTTTTAAAAGGAAATTCCAGATCTGGCTCTGGGTGATCAGATCCAGCATGGTACTGATCTCATCGGCAATGAGAAAACGGGTGCCCTTCCCCAGGGCTCTGGCAATGCAGAAGCGCTGCAGCTCTCCTCCGGAAAGCTCCTGTGGATACCGGTTCATCCAGTCCTCTTCGATGCCCAGTTCTCTGATGACGCGCTCCTCCACCTCCTGGCCCTCCAGGATCACCTGGCGCATTTTAAGCCTTGGATTTACCGCTTTTTCCGGATGCTGCCAGATCATCTGTACCGGACAATAGCCTGTTTTCGGAAGCGGACGCCCATCCAGGAGCACTTCGCCTTTGTCCGGCTTTAAATAGCCTGCCAGGATCTTGCAAAGGGTGGTCTTTCCAAAACCGCTTGGGCCAAGGATCGCCACTCTTTCGGTATTTTCTACTTTAAGATCTACATGATCCAATATTCTTCTTTCATTCTCCTCATAGGCAAAGGTAAGATTTTTTCCTTCCAGAATCATTTTTCTTCTCCCCCATCCTTATGGTGATGGCCGTGGACCGCCAGCGGCTCTCCGTGAAAGCGGACGCAGCGGACCGTTCCGCAGCCCACTCGCTGCATGGGGATCTCCCCCTGGCACTCCTTGGAATACCATTCGCATCTGGGGCCAAAAGGACAGCCTTTCGGCATGTCTTTCACATAAGGCTGCACGCCCGGCAGAGCTTGAAACCCATTTTGGGGCAGAGCTCTCCATAAGGCTTTTGTATATGGATGACGCAAGGTTTCTTCCTGTTGAAAATCAGCTGACAAAGCTTCTTCTACTGTCGTTCCGGCATAAAAGACAGCGATCCGGTCCGCTGTCTCCAATGCCAGCTCAATATCATGGGTGATCAAAAGCACGCCCTTCCCTTCATCTGCAAAAGAGCGGAAATCTTCCATGGATTTCCGCGCAAGGGCAAGGTCCATACCTGGAGTAGGTTCATCCGCTATGATCAGTTCCGGATCTCCCATCATGGCCGAGGTAAGAAGGACTCTGCGGATCATCCCGCCGGAGCATTCAAAAGGATACTTTCCATCTACGCTTTCCTCCAGGCCATAGCGCTGGAACAGTGCCCGCTGCTTCTTTCTTCCTGCCAGGTTTCTTTTGCTGCCGCCCACCAATGCCCCTACGGTCATCAAAGGATCCAGATAAGTGGTGCTCTGGGGTACAAAGGCGATCTTATTTCCTCTTAATTCATCCATTCTTTTGGGCGTCAGCAGTTCTCCGTCAAAGTATATGTTTCCTGACACGGCAGCATTGTAAGGCAGCAGATTAAGGATGGCATGGGCAAGAAGGCTCTTTCCTGATCCGCTGGAACCTACCACTGCCACGATCTCTCCCTCATGGACGGAAACCGACAGCTTTGAGATCACAGGAAGCTCTGTCTGCCGGCTGCTCCTGCTGTTTTCATACTGGCGAAAGGAAACGGACAGCTCATCAATTTCCAATATATGTCGTTTATTTGTACAGCTCATGATCCATCCTCCTATTCATGGACACTGCCAGGGTCTAAAAGTCTGCGCAGGGAGCTTCCCCCCAGGTCGAACAGCGCCACCGTAAGGACCAGCATGATCCCCGGGAACAATGCCAGCCACCATTTTCCCATGATCAGATACTTCATGCTCTCTGATAAGATCACACCGATCGCCGGCTGCTCAGAAGACAATCCGAATCCTAAAAACGTAATGCTGGATTCATGGAGGATCGCATGGGGGAACATCAGCACCAGTCCCACCAGAAACTGGGGAAGCAAATGAGGAAGCATATGCTTTCCGGCGATCCAGAGCCTGCTGTGCCCAAGTTTTCCGGCGATCTGGATATATTCACATTGTTTCAGCTGCATAACTTCTCCCCGGATCAGTCTGGCCAGGGAGGTCCAGTGGGTCAGTGCCACGCCTACGATCACACCTTTTAAGCCTTTTCCCATGGCGTAAGAGATCAAAAGCAGCAGCAGGATATGGGGGATCCCCATAACCATATCAATAAAGAAACTGATCACCGAATCGGTTTTCTTTCCCAGGACTGCTGCAGCGACCCCCAGCACAAGGGCCATCAATGAACTGACGCCGGCCGCGCACACTCCGATCAGGATACTCATAGAAAGCCCTGTAAGCGTGCGGTAGAACATATTTCTTCCCAGCCAGTCCGTTCCAAAGGGATACTTCAGGCAGGGAGCAAGATCCTTTCTGGAAAAGTCTGTTTCCAAGGCGCCTTCATAGCAAAGGATCCCGGCGATGGCTACTGTAAGTAAAAAGCAAAGGGAAATCCCCAGGAACAATTTGGCCTTTTGTCTCTGATTCCATTTCATGCTCTGGGGCCTCCTCTCCGAATGCGGGGATCCACCACGCCATACAAAAGGTTTGCAATAAAGTTTCCCAAAAAGACGATCGCCGCAGTGATCAAGGTGATCCCCAAAAGAAGAGGAACGTCGCTGCCTGTGCCTGCCGCCACCGCAGCCTGGCCCAGTCCCGGATAAGAAAAGACCTGTTCCACTAAAACAGAACCGCCGATGATCTCACTGATGGAGGCAAACTGCAGGGTCATAGCCGGCAGGAGCACATTGCGCAGCCCATGGCGGCATACAATAGTCTTCAGGCTTTCTCCTCTGGCCCTGGCAAAGAGTACATAGTCGCTTTCCATGATATCGATCATCTTTTCCCGGGTATGCAAGGTAATATTAGAAATTCCTGTAATGCTTAAAGCTGCCGCAGGAAGAATGGCATGGCGTACTCGTTCCAGGAAGGTAACGCCGCTGGCCTCCACGCCAATAGGCACGCTGAGCCCGATGGGCAGGATCTTAAGCCACACCCCAAAAATGATCAGAAGCAGAAGGGCGATCCAGAAAGCCGGCGTGCTGGCGATCACCAGAGAGTATCCCTTGATCACCTTATCCACAGGGCGGTCTTTAAAAACGCCTGCAAGCACGCCCAGTACAAAGCCCAAAAGCCCGGAAATGATCCAGGCCAGTCCCATTAAGAACAAAGAATTTCCAAGCTTTACAGCGATCACCTTTACCACACTCTGACGGTAAAGGAGGGAGGTCCCAAGATCCCCCCTTACCGCGTCCTTTGCCCAGTTTAAATACCGCTGCGCCGGCGGTTCGTCCACTCCCCAGTAGGAACGCAGCTTTTCCTTCTGCTCCTCGCTCATAGATCCCAGGGCCGCCTGCCCCACATTGGCCTGAAGAGGGTCAATGGGGGAAGCGGATACCAGGGCAAAGGTCACGATGCTCACCGCAAAAAGCAGCAGGACCATGCGTATAAAGTTTTTTCCGGCAAATAGTAAATGCTGTTTCATAGAGAACTTATTCCCACTCCCATTCGTCGATATTATTTATGATGGACCACCCATGTCCGTGGGGATGGATCTTCTGCTCTGCCACAGAAAGGCCGTCTCTTACGAAATAGAGATGATCGATATTGCACAGCCAGATCCAGGGGATATCGCCCTCCTGGGTGATCCCTGTGTTCCCGTCCCACTGTGCTTTTTTCCAAAGCTCATAGGAGGATTCCAGGTCACTGCTCTTCAGTGCTTCGTCCATGTAGGCATCTACGGTTTCGTTTGCATAAGGAGAATACTGGGCAGATCCGCTGTCACTGGTATGATAGATATTATAAAGTTCCATAGGCGTATGGGCGCCCCATCCCCACATCAAAGGATCGGACTGAGCCCTGTCATAGGCAGTATCCCATCCCACCCCTTCTGTAGTCACTTCTATGCCCAGTTCCTTAAGTTGATTGGCGGTATCCTCCGCCAGGGCCTGGCGCACAGAATCTCCGTTGCTGAATAAAAGGGTAAAGGCTGCCTTCTCTCCGTCCTTTTCCCGTATGCCGTCCTCTCCTTCTTTCCATCCGGCTTCCTCCATAAGCGCCTTGGCGGCGTCCAGATCGTACTGGATCTCCGCCTGGTCATTGTACCAGGGCATTTTGTCACAGATACTGTAGGCTACCGTTCCGTAACCATTTAATACGTTATCGATCATTTCCTCCCGGTCGATGGCCAGATTGATGGCTCTGCGTACCTTTACATCTGCGGTAAAGGCGTTGCCATATACAATGCCGTCTCTTTCTTCCGGTTCTGCTGCAGGCAGGTTAAAGCCCCGGTTGTCTACCGATTCCACCCGCATCAGGCTGTAGCCGTCAATAGTCTGTCCGCTGTAGGCTGCCGCCGTGTGGGCCACGTCCACCTGTCCGGCCATGGCTGCCGCAAGAGCAGCATCTTCCTCCATAAACAGCACCGTCAGTTTTTTGATCTTTGGCTCTTCCCCGTAATAATCCGGATTGGCCTCAAAGATCACCTGCTGGCCTCTGTCCCACTGTTTCATGATGTAGCGGCCGGAACCGATGGGCTGCTGCCCGTAATTTTCATCGTATGCGTGCTCCGGCACGATCCCCACCACCGCCATGGTATACGGCCAGATAGAATAGGGCTCGTTCATATGAAATTCTACGGTCTTTTCATCGATAGCCACTGCCTCCTTAAGCATGGTGAAATCGTTCACAGAGCTGTTGTCCCGGCAGTTGTTATACGTAAAAGCAACATCCTGGGCAGTCAGAGGTTCCCCGTCTGTAAATCGAACGTCATCCCGGATGGTCACTGTCCAGGTAAGGCCGTCCTCGCTGCACTGATAGTCTGTGGCCAGATCCTTTTCTATCTCCAGATCCTTTGTGGTACGCACAAGGGTGCTCTGGATCAGGGGTTCATGCACGTGCTCTCCGGCTCCCCAGCCATACGCGGGATCAAATCCGGCGGCTGGCTCTGAGGTAGGGGGCATGGTGACCACTACTTCTGTTTTCTTTTCCTCACTGCCGGCGTTTACCTGTACTCCCCCTGCCAGAGAAAGGGTAAGCAGGGCGATGGAAAATGCGCTTACTAATTTTTTTAATTTCATAGGGCTCCTCCTGGTGTATGTATTATCCAGAGCCTATTATAAACATAGAAAATCCCCCCTACAAGCCCATAGGGGGGTTATTTCGTGAAAAAATTATCAACTTTCAAATAAGGTATTTATTCTGCAGATCCTCCACCGCTTTTGGGGTCAGATAGAGCGCTCTTCTGATAAACCGTTCCATAGTTCCGTAATAGCGCTCTATGGTGTCAAAAACCGCATCCAGATATTCTTCTTTTACTTTAAAAAGGATCCGGATCCGCTCCATGATCTGCGGGGTCACAATGGTCCTGGTCTCAAGAAGCCTTATGGCATACTCCATTTCCCCGTCCAGATACAGATTGCTTTTTAAGAAATCTTCCCGGATCGTCTCCCTTGGCACGCCCAGGATGCACAAAAGAAGCGCCGTTGCCACACCGGCCCGGTCTTTTCCCATACTGCAGTGCCAGAGCACCGCTCCCTCGCCCTGGTGCAGGATCTCATCCAAAAAGCGGGCAAACTGTTTCACGCAAAACTGGTCCCGGATGAAATTTTCATACTGCAGGCACATTTTTTCTTCAGAAAGGTTTTCTTCCAGAATGGTTTTTACCATATCTTTGGTGCGGCAGATCTCATCAGATTCTTCATCAATAATGGAGATCTGACTATAGGATACGCCTGGTATGGCGGTGTCCGGTTTTCTTTCCCGCTCCTTTGGTGTGCGCAGGTCGATCACCTTGGTAAGGCGGTATTCCTCTGTTAGGATTTTTCTGTCTGCAAAAGAAACATGGTAAAGTTCTCCGCTGCGGATCAGTTTCCGAGGCAGGATGTGCCTGCCGTCTTCGGTAAGAAGGGCACCCAGATCCCTGGTATTGGGCAGGCTTTTGAGGGGGATCCGGCTTCCCCGGGGAAAGCCCACGGTCATCTCCGGATTTAACGCCTTTAATAAAGTAAGGCATTCCTGGACTTCTTTTTCGGTCATGTCGAATTTATACCGTTTGCGCCTTTTGGTGACCACTACAAGGTAATTCACGATCAGCTGTTTTTTTTCGCTTTCATCATCCACTCCCTCGCGCCGCAGATAGGCCCACAAAATATCTCTGCAGGGCAGATTGTTTGACATCATATGTCTGGTAAATACCAGGTAGCCGTCTTCGATTCGTATTTTTCCGTACTTCATATGTGTGTGCCTCCATCCTGGAACCTCTTTCACTGGAGATTATCATACCATAGAATGGAATTTCCGTCAAAACCTGTCTATGCTTTTCGGATGGATAAAAACGTCCCGGATCATTTCTTGTAATAGTAAACAACTGCCTCGTAAGGACGGAGCGTCTCTCTTTCTAAAGAGGGATCCTTGTAATTTGCGATCAGGACTTCCGGGTTTTCTTCCTTGCAGGACGCCGGCAGATCCACTTTCTGCTCCTCCCTGGAAAAGTTACATAAAATGAGCAGTTTCTCTTCTCCCAGGCTTCTTGTATAGGCATAGACCGCCGGATCCTCCGGCAGGAGCAGCTCATAATCTCCATATACGATGATATCCATCTCATGGCGCAGAGAGATCAGCTTCTGATAATAATGGAACACCGAATCCGCTCTGGACATCTGCTCTTTCGCGTTGATCTTTTTATAATTGGGATTCACCATGATCCAGGGTGTTCCTGTGGTAAAGCCGGCGTTTTCCGTATCGTCCCATTGTACGGGAGTGCGGGCATTGTCCCGGCTCTTATAGCGGAGATATCTCAGCATCGTTTCTCCGTCCAGCACATGATTCTGCTCCACCAGTTCATGATAGGCATTGATGCTTTCGATATCACGGAAATCCTCCAGGCTTTCAAAGGGAACATTGGTCATTCCCAGCTCCTCTCCCTGATATACATAGGGAGTTCCCTGCATCATATGCAGACAGGTGGCAAGCATCTTCGCAGATAACTCTCTGCAGGCGTCGGAATCGTCGCCCAGTCTTGAGATCATCCTGGGCTGGTCGTGATTGCACCAGTAGAGACTGTTCCATGCTTTTCCCATAAGAGAAACCTGCCACTTGGTCAGAACCTTTTTCAGTTCTACAAGATCGATCTTTTTGTCATTCCATTTAAAGGATTCGCCGCCGTCCAGATCCATATGTTCAAACTGGAAGACCATGTTCAGTTCTTTTCCATCCAGGGATGCATACTTCTTTGCTTCCTCTACCGTAACGCCGGAGCATTCTCCTACAGTGAGAAGGTCATATCTGGATAAAACCCTGCGGTTCATCTCCTGAAGGTACTCATGGACGTGAGGCCCGTTGCACACATATGGACCAAAATCCCCAAAACCGTTTGCCCCCGGCGTTCCGTCCGGAAGGCCCGGGACCTTGGAGATCATGGAGATCACATCCATGCGGAAACCATCGATGCCTTTCCGGCACCACCAGTCCATCATGTCAAAAACCTCATCCCGCACCTTGGGATTGTCCCAGTTCAGATCCGGCTGCTTTTTGGAAAACAGATGGAGGTAATACATATCTGTAGTGCTGTCGTATTCCCAGGCAGGGCCGGAGAAACAGGAGCCCCAGTTGTTTGGCTCTTTTCCGTCTTTTCCTTCCCGCCAGATATAATAATCCCTGTAGGGATTGTCTTTGGATCTTCTGCTCTCGATAAACCAGGGATGCTCATCGGAGGTATGGTTTACCACCAGATCCATTACGATCCTGATCCCCCGCTCATGGGCGGCAGCCAGCATCCGGTCGTAGTCCTCCATGGTCCCGAAATCTTTCATGATGCCCCGGTAGTTGCTGATATCGTAGCCATTGTCGTCATTGGGCGATTCGTACACCGGAGAAAGCCAGATCACATCGATCCCCAGTTCTTTTAAATAATCCATTTTTTCTGTGATGCCGTTTAAATCTCCGATCCCATCTCCGTTGCTGTCTTTAAAACTGCGGGGATAAATCTGATACACAACGGCCTCTTTCCACCATGCTCTGTCCATTTTTTTCTCTCCTTATCATGAATCCCTATTTCCTATTCTCTTTAGGTTTTACGTTAAACCTTTGTTAAAAGAATAGTCCTTTCTCCAGGTTTTGTCAATGGTTTTACGTTAAACTTTTTCGGGGATTTTTTGTGCAGATTCACGAATCACCAGTTCCACCGGGATTCTGGTATCTCTCTCTTCTACAGGGCGTTTTTCAAGGGCGGCGATCAGCTTTTCTACCGCTACATGCCCCCGCCGGCTGACTCCCTGATGGACTGTGGTGAGCCGGGGACTGGAAAGCCTGGCCATATCTATGTCGTCAAAACCGGTCACAGAAAAATCCTCCGGAATACGGATTCCTCTGTGACTGAAATAATCCATGGCTTCTATTGCGAAATAATCATTGCAGAAAACCAGGGCGGTAGCCTCTTCTTTTATTTGGATCAGCTCCTGATAGAGTCTTTCCCTCTCCTGGCGTTTGCTGCCGCAGAAAAGGATCCGGCTTTCTCCGTCCCGGATCCCATAGTCCCCAAGAGCACGGAGAAAGCCCAGTTCCCGCATCCGTCCGGAGTTTTCTTTCTCCTCAGGATGATTTTCCAGATCAATATCCGACAGGAAAAACAATTTTCTGTGTCCCAGTCCCAGGAGATAAGAGGTGATCTCGTAAATCCCCCGTTCATCTTGTGTACCTACATTGAGATAGTCTTCCCCATCCTGAAAATAACAGTCAATAAAAACTGCCGGAACGGAAATTTTTCTGGCCAGACGCCGGCTTGCCTCTGTGCCCAGACTTACGGTAATGATCCCGTCTACGTTCCAGGTATTTAAAAGACGGTCTACCTCCTCCACAGAATCAGAAAAGCAGAGCATCATATAGTATCCGTTCCTGCGGATATCCCGTTCCATCGTTCCCAGGATCTCCGCCATAAAAGGACTTTGTATCCCCTCCCGGAGAGGATCTGTCATGTCACTGGCGATCACGCCGATGATGCGGGAACAGCTCTTTACCAGCATCCTGGCTCCCATGTTGGGGACATATTCCATTTCCGCCATGATCTTCTGGATCTTCTCTACCGTAGCCGGGGACACTCTTTTTGTTTTTCCATGTATTACATTGGAAACCGTCGTAAAACTTACGCCGGCTTCCTTTGCAATGTCTTTGATCGTTGCCATATTTTTTATGCAAACAGCTCCTTGAAGGTTTTCTTTTTCTCGATCGCTTCTGCGGCCCATGCCATCTTGGAGGTGTCTCCGATAAGGATCACGCCGCAGAGACGGTTGTTGAGGAAATAGTATTTCTCGTACTGTTTTCTTCCCATATCCTTAAATTCCACGGTACGGTAAAGAAGATTGGGATTCTTGCCATTGTCGCCGATAGCGTACAGGCTGGTATTCATTCCGTTAAAGGAAAGACCGGCAGATACGGTTTCGTATTCCAGCTTATCCCCTGCGGCATTTGCTCCGGCAACCTTGCCCTGTTCGACCGCCTGGGGCCAGATGGCATAATTGATCCCGTCATATTCCGCACAGTCGCCGCAGGCATAAATGTTCTCCACATTGGTCTCCATGGCAGCATTGACTACCACGCCTCTGTTGATGGATACCCCTGCGGTCTGAGCGACCTTAGTATTGGCTCTCACACCAGCGGATACGATCACCAGCTCTGCCGGGAAAACCGTTCCATCGGAAAGCTTTACGCCGGTAACCGCTTCTTCTCCCTCAATGGAAGCGATCTGTACGCCGGTATGGATCTTGATGCCGTTGCTCTCGCTGATGGCGGTGAGCATCTCGCTGGCTGCTTCGTCTAACTGACGTCCCATGATCTGGGGCGCAAGCTCCAGAACCGTAACTTCTTTATGTGCCTTTTTCAGTTCCCAGGCTGCTTCCAGGCCCAGGACGCCGCCGCCGATCACCACCACGTTCTTCACAGCGTCCAGGAGCTTTTCGATTTTTTCGATATCGGACATTCTGCGGATGGCGATCACCTGGGGCTTATCCTTGCCGGGGATGGGCGGGATGAAGCACTCAGAGCCGAGGGCATAGATCAGTTTTGTATATTTCAGTTTTGTGCCGTCAGTAAATTCGGCTTCTTTTTCCTTGGTGTCGATGGCTTTTACTTCTTTTCCAAGAAGCTGGTATACCTGGTTTTCCTCGTACCAGGAAGCCTCCTCCACAGCGATGGACTCAGCGTCCAGCTCTGCCACCATGGATTTGGTGAGCATCGGGCGGTTGTAAGTCATATACGGCTCGTTGGACGCGATCACGATCGATCCGGTCAGATCCCGTTCCCGGATCGCCTTTGCCGCGCTTAAGCCGGCGGCGCCGTTTCCAAGGATCAGATAAAATTCTCCGGTGTCGTTTCTAAAGGAGGTTTCCTCCACATCTACCGGAACAAAATTCTCTTTTCCTACACCGCACACCGGGCAGATTTCCAGGGAAGAATCAAAGATCTCTCCGCATACCAGGCATTTAACGAGGGTACGGGTGCCCTTCGCCTTCTTGGGATTTTCTTTTTCCTGGAGGATGCATCCGAAATCGTAGCCGTATTCGTAGGCATCGATCAGGTTTACCTCTCCGGGTTTAAAGCGGATCTTCAGGCCGTCTACCACTTTCATGCGCAGCTGGCGCAGTCTCTCCAGGATATGGGGCACGCCCTCTCCGCTCCAGCCGTAGCTTCCGAAAGCGCTGGCCAGCTTGCCGCCATGGGTTCCTGCGAAAATAGAGGTGGTCAGATCCCAGATCGGCTTTAATGCCTCGCCTACGATGGTTGGCGTACCGAAGAGGATCCCGTCTGCAAAGCCGATCTCCTCCAGGACTTTGGCCTGGTCTGCCTCCACCATATCGTACATCCTCACATCCACGTCCCCGCTGTCCTTGATACCCCTGGCGATCTCCTCTGCCAGACGTTTGGTATAGCCGTAGGCGCTCACGTAAGGGATGATCACGGTCTTTTTCGTATTCGGATTTACTACGGTGCACCACTGCTCGTAGGTATTGTACATGAAGTCGATCTTTTCATCCAGTACAGGGCCGTGTCCCGGGCAGATCATGGAGACGTCCAGCTCGCGGACTCTGGCAAGAGCCTTTAACATATAAGGCTTAAATGGACCGATGATACAGTCAAAGTAATATTTTGTGGCCCGCATATAGCCTTCGTGATCTGTCACTTTGCTTGCCAGCACATCATGGAAGCCGTAATGGGAGCCGAAGGAATCGCAGGTCACCAGGATCTGTTCCTCCTCGATATAGGTGTACATGGTATCCGGCCAGTGGAGATTTGGCACTACCAGAAAGCGCAGGGTCTTGCCGCCGATCTCCATCCGCTGGTTATCTTTTATGGCAATGGAGCAGAAATCCTTGTTTACGATTTCCTTCAGAAATCCAATGGCGCACCCTGTGGCCACGATCTTCATCTGAGGGCTTAGATCCAGGAGCTTTTCGATGCTTCCCGCATGGTCCGGCTCCGTATGGTCTACGATCAGGTAGTCGATCTTTGTCACATCGATGAGTTCTTTCAGCTTGTCCAGGTACTCGTCAAAAAATTTCTCCTTGGCGGTTTCAAAAAGGACAACTTTGTCTCCCGCTTTCCATACGTAGGAATTGTAGGTGGTGCCGAATTCCGTATACATGATAATGTCAAATACTCTCAGATTGTCGTCGATGATCCCGGCCCAGTAAAAGCCGTCTCTTAATTCTAATGTTTTCATCCTCGTTCCTGCCTTTCTTTTTTATTTTTCTAATTTTTCCTTCCACTCTGCTTCTTTAAAGCCGGTGAGCACAAAATCCTCTCCTACCAGCACCGGACGCTTTACCAGCATCCCGTCTGTGGAAAGAAGGGTCAGCTGCTCCTCCTCGGTCATAGACGGAAGCTTGTCTTTCAAAGAAAGCTCCTTGTATTTCAGTCCGCTGGTGTTAAAAAATCTTTTCAGGGGAAGCCCGCTTTTTTCATACCAGAGGGCAAGTTCTTCCCTGGTGGGATTTTCCTCCACAATATGCCGGTCTGTAAATTCTACATGATGCTCTGTCAGCCACTTTTTCGCTTTCTGACAGGTGCTGCATTTTGGGTATTCTACAAATAAAACCATGCTGTCCTCCTTTTTTGTCAGATCAGGCCCAGATAGCCTAGTCCGTCACGGATCCCGTAATGGAACATGTCTCCGGTGATATGATCTGCCAGTTCTTTGATCTTAGGCGAGCCGTTTCCCATGGCTACCTTGGTTGCCGCATATTCAAACATGGCCAGGTCATTGTTGCTGTCGCCGAAAACAATGGTATCCTCCCATGGAATATGAAAGATCCGGATCACTGCCGCGATCCCTACCGCTTTATTGAACCCCTTTGGGATCAGCTCCAGGGTAGTGCCGGCAAAGGAACCGCTTTCGTGATGAATGGTATCGTAATATTTCTCAAGCTCTCTTAACGCCTGATCCGCATTGCATCCCGGCATCATTTTCGCGCTGATCTTGTTGATGTGCATCTGCTTTTCATTGCCGGATATGGGACGCCATTTTTCTCCAAGAGCTTTTGTGATCAGATGGCAGTACCAGTTCACCTGGTCTGTGTACTCGTCCTTGTCATAATACATAAAGTCTGCCCCTTCCATCACCGGGACCAGGCCGTATTTTCTAAGTACATTAACGGAAAGCTCCGCCACCTGGCAGGGCATTTCCTTATTAAACAGCCGCACGCCGTCTTTTTCTATGGTGGCGCCGCAGGCACTGATCATGCCGGTAAAAGGCACCTGTTCCAGGTAATCCGGGACAAATGCCCGGCTGCGGCCGGTACACAGCCATGCCTCATGGCCGTTTTTTACCAACTGTCCGATGGCTTCTATGGTGCTTTGGGGCACGCCCTTTTCAATATCGCAGACCGTTCCGTCCGCGTCAAAAAACACTGCTTTTTTCTTCATCTTCTGTTCTCTCCTGCTGTCATATCCTTATCGGAAGAATTCCTTCGCCGCTTTGATAAAGTAGGCGGTGTCCTTCACGCCTGCTGTCTCATACGGCGAATGCATCCCCAACTGGGGCAGGCCGATATCCACTGTGGGAACCGCCACCTGAGTAATGGAAATATTGCCAAGGGTAGAGCCTCCGGCCATATCGGAACGGTTTACAAAGGTCTGGAAAGGTACGTCTGCGTCTTTGCAGATATCCTTGAATACAGCGGCAGAAAAGGCATCGGTACAGTATTTCTGATCTGCATTGTATTTGATGACGATCCCTTTATTCATCACCGGATGATTCACCGGGTCGGCTTTGTCCAAATAATTGGGGTGGACGGAATGGGCGTTGTCTGCGGATATACAGAAGCTCTCCGCCAGGGTCATCAGATATTCCTCGTAGCTCCGTCCCAGTCCGGCGTTGATGCGCCAGAGCGTGTCTTTTAAGAAGGTGGACGCCGCTCCCTGTCTGCTGCCGCTTCCCACCTCTTCGTTGTCCAGCACGCAGTGGACGGCAATGGATTCCTTATGGGTTCCTTCCAGAAGGCCTTCCATGGAGGAAAACGCGCACTGCAGATCGTCCAGCCGGCCGCTGGAGATAAATTCTTCCTCTGCGCCCCAGATGGCGCCGGGGGTACGGCTGTATAAAAAGAGATCGTGGCCCAGAATGTCTTCTTCTGTGACCCCTGCCGCATCTGCGACCAGCTTCATGAAGGTATCCTTGGCCTCTTCCCCGCCATAAAGGGGAAGAAGATCCTTCTGCACATTGTAGGCGACTCCCTCGTTTACGCTGCGGTTCATGTGGATGGCAAGGCTGGGGATCAAAAGCAGGTCGCGGTCAATGCGCACCAGTTTTTCGATCAGGTTTCCGTTTTCTTTCACCACCAGGCGTCCGGCTACGGACAGAGGGCGGTCCACCCAGGGGGCGCAGATCATCCCGCCGTATTTTTCCACGTTCAGCTTCACATATACATTGTCAGAGAGGATCTCCGGATTTTCTTTGATCTTGAAGGTTGGGGAATCACTGTGGCTGGCAATGATATGAAATTTCCGCACATCGGTTTCCGGAACAGAAAAGGCGATCAGGGCGGAATGGTTTCTGGTCACAAAATAGCGGCCGCCTTTTTTCAGGTTCCAGGGAGTATTTTCTTTTAATTCCTCGAAGCCCTCCTGCCGGAAGCGAAGAGACATCTCTTCCACAGCATGGAAGGCTGTGGGGCTTTTTTGTATAAAGTCCAGTAATTTTTCTGCATTTTCCCGATACATATCGTTTCTCCTTGCATGATCCATTGTATAAGCAATTTGCACTTATATGGGTTATTATACGCTAAAATAGGGTGAGGGGCAAGAGAGGAAACCGCCGGATATATTTTATCAGGCAAACGCAGAGAGGCAGCCATACTATAACGGTACAGCTGCCTCTTCCAGGTCATACCTGGTAGTCTTTCATCAGTTTTTCGCTTTCTTCTCACATTTCCTCTAATATATCCCCATATACCTTTTGGATATTTGCCTGAAGTTTCAAAAATTCTGGTATATATTTCGTAAGAATTACATCTACCAGTTTTTTTGCCGCACCGCCATCATAGATATGGCTCATATCATTCCTCGCCTTGAGCATTTCCAGCCATATTTTCTCATCAATA
>DXBU01000025.1 GCA_019116385.1 Candidatus Blautia faecigallinarum
GTGTCCATGCTTTCCGAAGCATATAAAGAAGGCGTGCGTACCTTTGGTGAAAATAAAGTGCAGGAGATCCTGGACAAATATGACCAGCTTCCCGGGGACATAAAATGGCATATGATCGGACATCTTCAGCGGAACAAAGTGAAATATATCATTGACAAGGCCGCTATGATCCATTCTGTGGATTCCCTTCGGCTGGCACAGGCCATTGAAAAGGAAGCAGAAAAGCATAAGGTACAGATCCCGATCCTTCTGGAGGTAAACGTTGCACAGGAAGAGAGTAAATTTGGTCTTTCTATGGAGGAAGTCCTTCCCCTTGCAGAAGAAATATCCAAGTTTCCTCATATTCAAGTACAGGGATTGATGACGATCGCTCCTTATGTGGAGGACCCGGAAGAAAACAGAATGATTTTTCGAAAATTAAAGAAATTAAGTGTTGACATTAGTGAAAAAAACATTAATAATATTAACATGAGTGTCCTTAGTATGGGCATGACCGGCGACTATACGGTCGCAATAGAAGAGGGAGCCACGATGGTACGTGTGGGAACAGGTATCTTCGGTGAACGAGACTATTCACTATAAGATTAAAAAGATTGGAGATTCAAAATGAGCGTTCTAGATAAGTTTTTAGATGCTATCAAATTAAACGATGATTACGATGACGAATTTTTAGATGACGATCTGCTGGATGAAGAAGAGGACTTCCTGGACGAGGAAGAGGAATTGGAAGAAAAACCCAAAAAGAAATTCTTCGACAAATTCAGCAAAAAACGGAGCACTGCAGACGAACTTGACGAGTTTGAGCTTGATGAGGAGCCTGAAAAGGAACCGGTGGTACAGCCAAAAGCAAGCGCAAGAGCTGCAGCCAAGCCTACGGTGCGCCAGCAGGAAAAACCGGTTCGTCAGACACAGTCTTCAAAGATCACTCCTATGCGAAGCAGCAGACGTACCAACCAGGCTCCAAACATGGAAGTCTGTGTGATCAAACCTTCTTCTATGGAAGATACAAGAGAAATTGCAGATACACTGGTAGACAACTCCACAGTGATCCTGAATTTAGAGGGAATTGATGTAGAACTGGCTCAGAGGATCATCGACTTTACTTCCGGCGCATGCTACTCTCTGGGAGGCAGCCTGCAGAAGGTTTCCAGTTACATTTTTGTACTTGGACCTTACAATGTAGATATTACCGGAGATCTGCAGAATATCCTGGGAGGTTCTGCACCTTCTGTCAGAGCGGGGTATTGATCCTTCATGGAACGGGAAGAATTTTTATTAAAGAGGATCCGGGAACTGGCCAATATTTCTTACCAAAGAAATATTGTGACATTTTCGGATTTTCTTAATTTAAACGAACAAAATATCATACACAGCCGTCTTTCCTCCATTCCCGGGGTGGTGATGGAGGCTTTCGGCGGCTATGAACGTGCAGAGCGTCAGATGATAGCTTTTCATCCTGATGCTCTCTCATTTCCCTGGGAATATCCCATTGCTTGTCTGAAGGCGGTTCCACGAGCTTTAAAATATTCCGAAAAATTGACTCACAGAGATTATCTGGGTGCTCTTTTAAATCTGGGAGTGGACAGAAGCGTGGTGGGGGATATCCTGATCCAGGAAAATACAGCTTATATTTTCTGCCTTCAAAAGATCAGTGGATTTTTTATGGAAAATCTATATTCTGTCCGCCATACGCAGGTTCAGGTAACGAGACTGGAAAAGACGGAGGAGCTGCCATCTCCCCGGATGGAACTGGTGACGGGGACCTGCTCTTCGGTACGCCTGGACGCCCTGATCGCCATTGCATTTCATGCATCCCGCAGCAGTATGGCTCCATTGATCAGCAGCGGCATGGTTTTTGCCAACGGAAAACTGATCACATCCAATGGCTACGAGCCGAAACCGGGGGATATCATCTCTGTGCGGAAAAAAGGAAGGTTTTTATATGAAGGTGTTTCCCATCAGACCAAAAAAGGCAGGATCAGTGTGCGGCTGCAGCTGTATGTATAGCCGCCATAGGCAAAATCGGAGGTAAGGAGGCAGAAAATGTCAGAAAATAAATTAATGGTAAAAAGAGAAGGGGATTTTTCTTACCCGATCTACTTTGAAAACGATTTTGAAAACCTTCTTCCGGCAATGAAGCAGGAAGGGCTGGACCGAAAAAAAATCTGTATTGTAACAGATACCCATGTAGGGCCCCTTTATCTGGAAAAAGTGAAGGCGCTCCTTTCCCAGCAGGCTTCGGAGGTATCCAGCTTTTGCTTTGAGGCCGGAGAAAAAAACAAAAATCTGGAGACTGTACAAAAATTATACGAAATCCTTATCCAAAACGGGCTGGATAGAAAAAGCCTTCTGGTGGCACTGGGAGGCGGCGTGGTAGGCGATCTTACCGGGTTTGCTGCCGCGACCTATCTGCGGGGGATCGATTTTATCCAGATCCCTACTACATTGCTTGCCCAGGTGGACAGCAGTGTAGGAGGAAAGACCGGCGTAGATTTTCTTCAGTATAAAAATATGGTAGGGGCTTTTCACCAGCCTCGCCTGGTCTATATGGTCCTTAAGACACTGAAGACCCTTCCCTCCCAGGAATTTGCCTGTGGTATGGGCGAGATCTTAAAGACCGGGTTGATCTGCGATGGAGATTTCTACCGCTTTGTCTTGGAAAGCAGTGAGGCCATACGATCCATGGAGCCTTCCATTCTTGCAAAAATGGTACGAAGATGCTGTGAGATCAAAGCAGAGGTGGTGGAGCGTGATCCTAAGGAACAGGGAGAGAGGGCGCTGCTGAATCTAGGTCATACCGTAGGTCATGCAATAGAAAAACGAATGGATTTTCGCGTCCTTCATGGCCAGTGTGTTGGGCTGGGGCTGATCGCGGCGGCTGTAATCTCCAAAAACAGAGGCCTTTTAAACCAGGAAGAATATGAAAGTATCCGCAGGGGATGCAGCCTTTACGGCCTTCCTCTTTCGGTAAAGGGGCTTTCTGAGCAGGAAATCCTTATGGCGACCAAGAAGGATAAAAAAATGGAAAACGGAGCCATAAAATTTATCCTTATGAATGGGATCGGTCATAGTTTTATAGACCCCACGGTAACAGATGAGGAACTTTTGGAAGGAATCCGGGAGATCATCCAATGAGCCGAAAAAGAAAGCGTTTCCTGCAGGCATCTCTGGCGGCTGTATGCATCATCGGGCTTCTTGTCTTTGCAGATCAGCTTACAAAATATCTGGCTGTATCTTATTTAAAAGGAAAAACTTCGATTCCTTTGATCCAGAATGTTCTGGAACTGAAATACTTGGAGAACAGAGGGATCGCATTTGGCTTGTTTCAGGGAAAGATTTCCGTTTTTCTTTTGCTGTGCCTTTTGTTTTTTGCAGCTGCCTTTTACTGTTTTATAAAAATACCCAAGCGATCTTATTATTTTCCGGTACTTTTTATCCTCTTTCTTATGACAGCAGGAGGAGTTGGAAATTTCATTGACCGGATATACAGAGGCTTTGTGGTAGATTTTATTTATCTGTCCCTGATCGACTTTCCGAT
>DXBU01000026.1 GCA_019116385.1 Candidatus Blautia faecigallinarum
AAGGGAGAGGTCTTTGCGTCTAAAAGCTGGCCTCCGTGGAAAGGTTTCATGACAGAAATCCCCACGCCTTCCTTCTCACATCTGCGGAAAAGAGCTGCCCGCTCGGATACAGAGCCGATCCCATATTCGTCTCCTTGTTCGTAATCATAAGCTGCATTGATGCTGAACATCATCATGTCAATCAAACCTGTATCCAGGATATGCTGCGCCACTGAGGGCGTATGGGAGGAAAATCCAATGTGCCTTACCACACCCTGGCTTTTCAGCTCCTGAATGTAATCCAGCACACCTCCTGAAACGAGAGCTTGGTAATCACTGATCTCATCCACACAGTGCAGAAAACCCATATCTGCATAATCCATGCCCAGGGCACGAAATTCCCAGTCCGTCATCCTTTTGATCTCTTCCAGATTTCTTGTCCATGCGTATTCGCCTTTTTCATTAAAAGCAGCCCCAAAATGCATCTGACAGACAATTTTATCTCTCTGTCCATTTATAGCCTTCCCAAAGGGCTCAAAAATCTGATTTCCGGAAGCGCACAGATCAAAATAATTGATCCCATTGTCGATCGCCTTCTCAATCACGCTTTCGATTTCTTTCGGAGAGGCTTTATGGAGGCCTCCGCCCATACCAATTCCCAGTACGCTGATCTGCTCATCCCCGTGGGGCAGTTTCCTGTATTCCATTTTTTCTCCTTTCTGACGCACTTTACTCACGAAGTACGTTGGCTGCGTCAATAATGGCAAATGTGAAAGTTTACTTTCACACTTCGCCTTTCTTTTTTGCAGTATCTACTTTATATGTCTATAATGGGCCCAGTCCAAGTTAAATTTCAGATATCAGGGACTATAGGCCTTTACCGCTCTTTCTTTTGACTTAAGAGAGTGTTTCCATATTATGTTTTATACTGCCTTAGCTGTTAATAGGATATTTTTTACGAAAGCAATTATAAATCCTTGAGTGGACTCCAGGTCAATAGGAATTTTTTTGCTTCCCGCGCAAATCATATTCAAATAGTAGTTTCTGCCAAATTGCAGAACATTCCTTTTCACACAATACTAATGAATATTTATACACGCATTTTAAAGAACAAAAAGGTGAAAAAGCCCTTGATCTAGACGAAATTGTAGAACAAGAGCCGCCAAAAAGGAGAACAAGCCCAAAAAATCCACAAAGATACCCTTTACGAACACATTTCCCAAAAGTTATGTAAACTTTTGTCACAAAAGAAAAATCCAGGAAACCCGCATGTTTCCTGGATTTTTTGCTCTCAGTCGAAGCGACAAGATTCGAACTTGCGACCTCTGCGTCCCGAACGCAGCGCTCTACCAAACTGAGCCACGCTTCGTCAACTGCAAGAGATATTATATTCATTTTTCATGAATTTGTCAATAACAAATTCAAATTTTTTTTACCATCTTCCCCCAATTTTTCCTTTCTAATTTTTCCTATGCATGCTATACTAGAAAAAACGTCTGAAAAAGGAGAAGATTCATGGATGTACACAGCATCAGTACACATTGTACACGGACCGAATTTGTAGGTACAGCGGTTTTGGACACCATTGGCCTGGTGATTTCCGGGATAGACGACACCTTATTAAAAGAAATGAAAGTAGGCACAGACTATCACGCGCTGGGCCTATTCAGTTCCCGCACCGGAGCAGCCGGACAGATCACTGCCATAGACGATGCTGTAAAGGCCACCAACACAGAAGTTCTCTCCATCGAATTTCCCAGAGACACCAAAGGCTGGGGCGGACATGGAAACTATATTGTGATCGGAGGAAATGATGTTTCCGATGTACGCTACGCCATCCGTCTGGCACTGGAATTAACGAACAAATATGCCGGCGAACTGTATATCAGTGCTTCCGGACATCTGGAATTTGCTTTTTCCGCCAGCGCCGGTCCTGCTTTGTGCAAAGGCTTTGGCGCCGTCCCCAATGAGGCTTTCGGTTTTTTGGCCGGTTCTCCCGCCGCCATCGGCCTGGTAATGGCAGACACTGCGGTAAAGGCCTCCTCTGTAAAGATCGTCCGCTATATGACCCCCAGCATGGGGACCAGCCATTCCAACGAGGTGATCCTTGCTTTTTCCGGCGATGCCAGCGGAGTAAAGCAGAGCGTCCTGGCTGCGCGGCAGATCGGGCTGGAGCTATTGGTCGGCATGGGGAGTTATCCGGAGATCCCCGGAACTCCTTATCTATAAAAAAACGGCGCGCAAAATGCACGCCGTTTTTTTATCTCACATATTGCCGTCCGCTTTTTAAGAAAGCTGGTATACATCCGCATACTGAAGGCCAAAATTCAGTGCGTCTGAATGGTTTGCGAAATAGATATCCACATGTCCATATGGCGTTCCCAAATCCTCAACGGTATAAACCGTACCATTGATCAAAAGCTGGGTGCCAAATGGCACTCCCGACATGGCCACCGTGTGTCCTGCAGTGGGCATAACGCCGCTGGCGGTGGGGTTTCCTGCGGTCCCGCAGCACTGGGCGCAGCCGCAGTATCCGGTCAATGTAAAGTTCCCCAGATAGGTACCCTGTCCGGAAGAGGAAGTGCTTTCATCTGAAGTCTCCCCGGTCTCCTGGGAAGAGCCATAATAGTCTTCCGGCGCTTCTTCCTCTACAACGATCGTACTGCTTGTGGAGCTGCTGGATGACTCTGTCGTGTCGGTAGAGGGATCATATCCGTAATCTTCCTGCCCGCTCTCTTCCTGGGCAGCCGCTTCTGCCGCTGCTTGCTCTTCCGCCGCCTGCTGCATCAGCGTATAAATGCTGCTGTCCGCACGATCGATCTGTTCCAGCAGAGCGTTCACTTCCGCTTCGCTTGCACTGATCTGATTAATATAGGAAGCAATACTAGCGTTGGTACTTTCTGCCATCGCCTGTACTTCCTGTTTTTTGGCCGCCCGCTGGCTTAATAGCTCATTGATCTCCTGGGACTCCTGTTTGATCTTCGCCTGCTGTTCTTTTATGCTTTTTTGGATTTTTTCGTATTTCTTCAGCATATCCCGGTCATACTGGGATATCTGGCTGATATTTTCCACCTGGTTCAGGAAATCCGCGATACTGCTGCTGGACAGCAGCTTCTCCAGGACAGAACCGCCGCTGTTTTCGTACATATAGACGATCCGGATCTTCATCGCCTCATACTGCTCGCTGGCCGCTTTTTTTGCTTTTTTCAGTTCGTGTTTTACCTGCTTTAACGTTTCTTCTTTTTCTGCTGCTTCTATTCCTAACTGGGCTACGCTTGCGGTCAGTTCCTCATACTGGGCATTCAGTTCCGCCAGATAGCTTTCTAATTCCTGTTTTTTTCCTTCAAGACTGCTGATATTTGCCTGGGTCTGGGCCAGTCCTGCCTGAGCCGCCTCTTTCTCCGCCTGCACATAGGCGATCTCATCCTCGGCAGAGGCTGAAACATTCATCCCTGCTGCTGTGCTTAAAATTCCAGCCAGCAAAAGGGAAACGATTCTTTTTTTCCTCATATTTTCCTCTTTTCCAATGTGTTCAGCATATTCTTTTTAATCTTTTACCAGGTAAAGTATAACATATTTTTAAAATAAATCAACACTTTTTATTCATTTTGTAATATTTACGTAACATATCGTTTTCCCCACAAAAAAAGAACCGCCTGCAGACGGTTCTTTTTGTCACTCTCTATCCCTCAGCATGATTTTTACATCCTATCCTGCCGGAGACTTTTCTGTGCCTGAAATCTTGTGCGCAAAATCCCAGGTTACTCGGCCGCAGCCTCTTCCAGCGCCTCCTCCGGCTCGGCAGCCATAACTTCCTGATACTTGTCCAGGATGATGGTCTGGATCCGGTCTCTTGTAGCAGAGTTGATGGGATGTGCGATGTCCCGGTATTCGCCGTCTGTTGCCTTTCTGCTGGGCATGGCGATAAACAGGCCTTTTTCGCCTTCGATCACTTTGATATCATGAACTACAAATTCATCGTCAATGGTGATCGAAACGACCGCTTTCATTTTTCCTTCCTTTGCAACCTTTCTTACGCGTACATCAGTAATATTCATCTTTGCTTGCCCCTTTCATTTTGCCTTCGTATTTTTTCGAAATATATATCTCGTAAATCATAATACGTAGCGCTCATTTTTTTCTACGACGACCTTTACTTCGCCTTCGCCATAATAATAAGAATTGGCCTTGATCGTGTCCCTGCTCTCAACGATACAATTTTCAATATGGGAATTGTCTCCCAGATATACGTCGTTGAGAATGATCGAGTTTTTGATCACACAGTTGTTTCCAACAAAAACATCTTTAAACAATACCGAATTTTCCACAACGCCATTGATGATACATCCGCTGGAAACCAGACTGTTTTTCACAACTGCTCCGGGGTTGTACTTTGCCGGAGGAAGATCATCTATCTTTGTCTTGATCGCCGGAGCCTGTTTAAAGAAATAATCTCTGATCTCCGGCTCCAGGAACGCCATATTTGTCTTATAGTAGGCATCTACTGTAGAAATATTGCTCCAGTAGGAATCAATTTTATATCCGTAAATCCTTTTCAGATTTTTGTACCGGATCAGAACATCGTTGACAAAATCTTTTCTGCCCTCTTCTGCTGTCTTTTCCAGAAGTTCGATCAGCTGTCTGCGGCGGATGACATAAATCCCTGTGGATATCGTGTTATAAGAAGAAACCACCGGTTTCTCTTCAAATTCCTCTATCCTGCAGTCCTCATTCATCCGGACCACTCCAAAGCGTTCCACCTCCCGCTGATCCTTACAGGTGGTGCACACTACCGTGATATCCGCCCGCTTTGCGATATGATATTCCAGCACCTTATTGTAGTCCAGTTTGTAGATGCCGTCGCCGGAAGCGATCACCACATAGGGCTCATGGCTATTTTTCAAAAAGGTGATATTCTGATAGATGGCATCTGCTGTCCCCTGATACCAAAAACTGTTTTCTTTGGTGATCGTAGGGGTAAATACATATAGGCCGCCCTGTTTTCTTCCGAAGTCCCACCATTTGGAAGAACTTAAATGTTCGTTCAGAGAACGGGCATTGTACTGTGTCAGCACAGCCACTTTTTGAATATGAGAGTTTGCCATATTGCTCAGGGCAAAATCAATACTCCTGTAGCTGCCGCCGATGGGCATTGCAGCGATCGCCCTTTTATTTGACAATTCTCTCATACGGTTGTTGTTGCCGCCTGCTAAAATAATACCGATTGCTCTCATGCCTTATCACCATCCTTTGCTGCAATCACCTGTCCGCTCGCCAGTTCGCCATTGGGATAATCGTCAGGCGTCGTCACGCCGGAAACAGCGGTGTTCTTTCCAATCTTTACATTGTCCGGAATCACGCTTCTTTCTCCGATGGTGGCGATACCAAAGGCATAGACAGCCGGTTTTACTACATTGGGGGCTTCTTCCCCGCAGCCCAGGGTCACATGGTTTCCGATCACTACATCTTCTGCGATGATCGCCTTGTCCATGGTAACGCCTTCGCCGATCACAGAGTTGCGCATGATAATGGAATCCCGCACAACGCTGCCTTTTTTGATCACTACATTGGGTCCGATCACAGAGTTGTGCAGTTCGCCGTAGATCTCTGCGCCTTCGCCGATCAGACACCGATCCACCACCGCGTCTGCGGAAATATACTGAGGCGGGATGATGTCTCCTTTTGTATAGATCCTCCAGAATTCTTCGTAGAGATTAAATTCCGGAATGATATCGATCAACTCCATATTAGCTTCCCAATAGGAGCCTAATGTTCCAACGTCCTTCCAATATCCATTGTACTCATAAGCGAAAAGACGCATTCCCTTCTCCTTACAGTAAGGAAGGATATGTTTGCCAAAATCACAGCCGTTCTGGTCTTTCAGCGCATAAAGCGCTTCCTTTAATACCGGCCAGCTGAAAATGTAAATACCCATGGAAGCAAGATTGCTGCTTGGGTGTTCCGGTTTTTCTTCAAACTCTGTGATACGTCCTGTGTCATCTGTCACCATGATGCCGAATCTGCTTGCCTCTTCAATTGGTACAGGCATACATGCGATGGTGATATCCGCTTTATTCGCTTTGTGGAAATCAAGCATTACCTCGTAGTCCATCTTGTAGATATGGTCTCCGGACAGGATCAGCACATAATCCGGATTATACTGTTCCATATAATCCATGTTCTGAAAGATCGCATTTGCTGTTCCTGTATACCATTCACTGTTTGTGCTTCTTTCGTAGGGAGGAAGCACCGTGACGCCACCCTCATTTCGATCCAAGTCCCACGGGATACCGATTCCGATATGCGTGTTTAACCGCAGCGGCTGGTACTGCGTCAAAACGCCTACCGTATCTATGCCTGAGTTGATGCAATTACTTAAGGGGAAGTCGATGATCCTGTATTTCCCACCAAAAGCGACTGCCGGCTTCGCGACTTTTTCTGTAAGAACACCCAGCCTGCTACCCTGGCCGCCAGCTAAAAGCATGGCAATCATTTCTTTCTTTATCATGCAATCACCTCTTGTATGTTATGATTTCATTATTATACCATACTTCTCCGAATTAGTGAACATTTTTTACAATTATTTTGCTTGAAATTTATTTTTTTTATTAGTATTTACCAGCTTTTTTCGACAAAATATTCGTAAATCTTCGCTATAGTGTCAATTTTGTATATTTTTTTCTTTGTTATTGTTATTTTTTTGTCATTTCTATGCATTTCTTCCGGAAAAAGAAAATCTTTGCTTTTTTTCCTGGAGGGGTTATAATAAAAAAAATTCTATAGCTGTCGTTTTCGGCACTATACAGCATTAAGGAGATTGTTATGTATCAGATAGACTTTCAGAAACCAAAGCATATTCATTTCATCGGGATCGGCGGCATCAGTATGAGCGGCCTTGCCGAAGTGCTCCTGGAAGAACACTTTACGGTTTCCGGCTCTGACGCCAAGGAAAGCCCGCTTACCCGTTCTCTGGAAGAAAGAGGGGCAAAAATTTATTACGGCCAGAGAGCCTCCAACATTGACGATTCTGTAGAGATCGTTGTCTACACTGCAGCCATTCACCCGGATAACCCGGAATATGCCTGCGCGGTAAATAAAAAGCTTCCTATGCTCTCCCGGGCAGAACTTCTGGGGCAGATCATGAAAAACTATGAAATGCCTATCGCCGTAGCCGGCACACACGGAAAGACTACCACCACTTCCATGATCTCCCACATCCTTTTAGAAAATGACAGCGATCCCACCATCAGCGTAGGGGGGATCCTTCCCGCCATCCACGGAAATATCCGTGTGGGAAAGTCAGAGATCTTCCTTACCGAAGCCTGCGAATATACCAACAGCTTCCTGAGCTTTTTCCCAAAAATCGGTATTGTTCTGAATATAGATGCCGATCATCTGGACTTTTTTAAGGATATCCAGGACATCCGTCATTCCTTCCGGCGTTTTGCCCAGCTGCTTCCATGCGACGGAACGCTTATTATAAATGCAGATACGCCGGCCTATGAAGAGATCGTCAAGGATCTTCCCTGCCATGTCATCACCTACGGCCTGGAAAAAGAAGCTATGTATACCGCCCGTTCCATCACTTATGACGAACTGGGGCACGCCGCTTTTACTGTGCTCAAAAATGGTTCGCCCATCGGAACCTTCTCCCTGAGCGTACCAGGCATCCACAATGTGTCCAATGCCCTTTCCGCCATCATCACAGGAGAGCTTTTAGGTATCCCTTATGAAGTGATCGCCCTGGGGCTTAAACATTTTACCGGCACAGACCGGCGTTTCCAAAAGAAAGGGGAGGTTGCCGGGGTTACCATTATTGATGATTATGCCCATCATCCCACCGAAATAGAAGCCACGCTCCATGCAGCCGCCAACTATCCTCATAAAAAACTGTGGTGCGTATTCCAGCCCCATACCTACACCCGGACAAAGGCGCTCCTTTCGGAATTTGCCCATGCGCTCACACTCTCCGATCATGTTGTACTGGCTGAGATTTATCCCGCAAGGGAAACGGACACCCTGGGGATCTCTTCTGCCGACCTCCAAAAACAGATCCAGGCGCTGGGTACCCCCTGTGAATATTTTTCCACCTTTGACGAAATCGAAAATTTTCTTCTGGAAAGTTGTACACAGGGTGACCTGTTGATAACTATGGGGGCCGGAGACGTTGTAAAAATTGGAGAACACCTCCTTGGGAAATAATTATCCACATTATCCACATGCTTATGCACATTTTTTCGGTGTAAAGCATGTGGATTTTTTTTGGATTATTTGCTTTACATAATCTAGTTTACAAAATTTTATAAAATACGACATTTTCCCTTAATCTTCGCCTTTGGATATGGTTTCCAATAATCTTGCGTTCCTTTAACTCCAAATATTATCCACATTATCCACATTTGTCTGTGGAAAAGGATGGGGATTCTATTCACCCTCCAAAAAAACCGATTCTCTTTTCAAAACCCAAAGGATGTGTTATAATCCAGTTACTAACACCAAAACCCTGTTGTAGAAAGTGAGCTGTTGTTCATGAATATGATCACCCTGCATGATGCCTCACGAACAGAGGCCACCTTTTTATCGAATATTTTTATTGATGAATATATGCCGGAGGCAAACGGAGAATTTGTAAAGGTTTATATCTACCTTCTCAGGATTCTCGGAAATGCCCCGGTTTCTTTCAGCTTAGAGCAAATGGCAGACCAGCTTCTTTGTACCGAGGGAGATATCCTGCGGGCGCTGAAATATTGGTCCAAGGCCGGACTTATCGCTCTGGAAGAAAATGAAGACCACCAGCTGAGCGGGATCTCTATCATCCCGCCAAAACCGCTTTCCCATAAGGAGATGCCCAAAGAACAAGGCGAAGAAAAGCCTTCTGTCCCCCAGGCGCCGGATAAAAATAAATCTCTGACTCCAGCGCGGATCCAGGAGCTGAAGCAAAATGAGGAGATCATCCAGCTTCTTTATATTGCCGAACAATATCTTGGCAAAACCCTAAGCCCCACAGAGATACAAAAGCTCCTGTTCTTTTACGATGAACTGCATTTTTCCGCAGATCTGATCGAATACCTGATCGAATACTGCGTAAGCCACAGCCACAAGAGCATCCGTTACATTGAAAAGGTTGCCCTTGCCTGGTCCGAAGAAAAGATCACTACGGTTCAGATGGCCAAAGAGGCTTCTTCCCGGTATAACAAAGAATACTTCACGATCCTGAAGGCTCTGGGAATTTCCGGGCGCAATCCGGTAGATACGGAAATAGCCATCATGGATACCTGGATAAAGGAATACGGCTTTTCCATGGACATCATCCAGGAAGCCTGCAGCCGTACGGTTCTCCAGACCGGACAGTCCAGTTTCCAATATGCGGATAAGATCCTGACAGGCTGGAAAAATAAAAATGTAAAAAGTAAAAATGACATTGCCGTACTGGACGCCGAGCACAAAAAACGCAGGCTTGACCGGGCTCCCAGACGCCAGAGCACTTCCGCACCCAATCGTTTTAACAATTTCCAGCAGCGAGATTACGATTTTGACGAATATGAAAAACGTCTGCTGAACAAATAAGATGCCGCTGAACGCATAGCAAAGGAGGACGCCGTGCCTTTACAAAATTACCAATACGATACGATCATGAGAGAATACTACCGCAGGCAGGCAGAGAACCGGCACGATCTGGAAAAGCGCAGGAAAGAGGCCTACGAAAAACTTCCCCGGCTCAAGGAGATCGACGAGGAAGTTGCCTCCTTAAGCGCCCAGAAGGTCCGCAAGCTTTTACAGGGGACAGAAACCGGTTTAGAGGATCTGAAGTCCTCTATTTCCCTGCTTTCCCTGGAGCGCAGGGCTCTGCTTACAGGCAGCGGCTATCCCGAGGATTATCTTGAGATGTCCTATACCTGCCCCCTCTGCCAGGATACCGGATATATCGGGAACGAAAAGTGTATCTGCTTTAAAAAAGCCGAGATCGAGCTGCTCTATACCCAGTCAAACTTGAAAGAAATTCTCGAAAAAGAGAATTTTGACCACTTTTCATTTTCCTATTATTCTGATACAATAAAAAATGAAGCTACTGGTCTTTCCGCATTGGAAACCGCCAAAAGGGCCCATCATACAGCAAAAGAATTTGTCAAAAATTTTGATAGGGATTTCCAGAATCTCTTTATTTACGGAAACACCGGTGTGGGAAAAACTTTTCTCTCCCACTGCATCGCCCATGACCTTCTTCACAGCGCCCACTGTGTACTGTATTTTTCAGCATTTGATCTTTTTGATCTTCTGGCAAACAGTACCTTTTCCGCCAAAAAAGAGTCCTCGGCGGGCGATGATCTTATATTTGACTGTGATCTGTTGATCATAGATGACCTGGGAACAGAACTTACCAATAGTTTTGTATCTTCCCAGCTGTTTTTGTGCATTAACGAACGGATCATGCGCAGAAAATCTACGATTATTTCTACCAATCTGGAATTAGAAAATTTCTCGGAGATTTATTCCGAGCGGACTTTTTCCCGCATTGCCAGCAATTATCATATGATAAAGCTGATCGGAAAAGATATCCGCATACAGAAAATATTTTTAGGAGGAAAATAAAGCATGGCACAGTTGACTACAAAAGATTTGGCTACACTTCCGGTAGGAAGACTGGGGTTGATCCCTTTGGACAGCTGTCTTGATCTGGGACACAAGGTGGAAAAATGGCTGATCAAATGGCGGAACGAAAGGAACTATCCTCACCTGGAATCTTATGCATTTGAAGGATACAGGAGAGATTCCTATATTATATCTGCCAAGATTCCCCGTTTTGGATCCGGAGAAGCAAAATGTATGATCAGCGAATCCGTACGGGGAGACGATATTTATCTGATGGTAGATGTGTGCAATTACAGCATGACCTACCGCATCGGCCCTTACACTAACCTGATGTCTCCCGATGATCATTTCCAGGATCTGAAACGTGCGATCGGCGCCATCGGAGGAAAGGCCCGCCGGGTAAACGTGATCATGCCCTATCTTTATGAAAGCCGCCAAAGCAAACGTGTAGGCAGAGAATCCTTGGATTGTGCCACTGCGCTCCAGGAGCTGATCCATATGGGCGTAGAAAACATCATCACTTTTGATGCCCATGACGCCCGGATCCAAAATGCGACACCCCTTCATGGCTTCGAAACCGTGCAGCCCTCCTATCAGTTTATTAAAGCCCTTTTAAATAAGGAACAGGGACTTCATATCGACAATGAACATTTTATGATCATCAGCCCGGATGAAGGCAGTATGAGCAGAGCAATCTATCTGGCAAATATCCTGGGCGTAGATATGGGTATGTATTATAAACGCCTTGACTATTCTGTAGTGAAAAACGGGCGGCATCCCATTGCGGCCTACGAATTCCTGGGGCCCAAGCTTGAGGGCAAGGATATGATCCTTGTGGACGATATGATCTCCTCCGGCGATACGGTACTGGAGATCGCCTCTTTGTTAAAGCAGCGGGGTGCCGGACGGATCTATATCTGTGCTACCTTCGGTCTTTTTACAGATGGATTGGAAAAATTCGACAAGGCACACAAAAATGGCGTATTTGATAAGCTTCTTACCACCAATCTGGTCTATCAAAGCCCGGAACTTCTGGAAAAGGATTATTATATCGACTGCGATATGAGCAAATATATCGCATTGATCATTGATACCCTAAATCATGACCTTTCTGTAAGCCATCTGTTAAATCCGGTAGATCGTATCAAACGGTGCGTATCCCGGTACATGGCGCAGTACAACGAATAAAAAAAAGTCCCGTCTTCCCCTTTGGTATGATGCCATTGAGGAAGGCGGGATATTTTTTATTGGGGAGGGATGATCCCCTCTTCTTCTGTAAAAATCGGATCTGTTTGAAACTGCTCCAGAAGCTGGCTGTACTGCTCTGCGTCCTCTGGAGAACCGTATTTGATCCGTACCATCCGGGTCACTCCGGGGTACTGGGCAGGAATCGACATGGTCATGGCCCCGTCTCCATAGATCCGGAATACATCGCCGGTGGATATATTTTCCGGCGCAAGGGTTTCTCCGTCGCCTTTGAATACCTGCCCCTTGGGCAGTTCCGCCTGAAACGCCGTCTCGGTATCAACATTTACAAACATGTACTCTCCATGGCTTCCGATCTCCACGTACATTGCGTCAATGGCCAGGGATTCCTCTCTCTCCTTCTCTATCTCCGCCTGATGGGCTACAAAAAGCCAGAAGCCGGCGATCATTCCCACCAGCGCCAGCGTCAGTACAGTCATAGCCAATATCCTCAGCTTATTTTTCATAAAGCCTCCTTTTTCTTCCATTCCTTGCCCCCTACAGCAGGATCTTTTGAAAAGGAATGTGATTTTTTTCCAGTATTTCCATTTCTCGTTTGTGGCAGGTGCTGATAATGACCTGCCGGTTTTCTTTATAGATCCAGCTTAACACCGACCGGAGCCGTTCCTCATCGTACATCCCGAACACATCGTCCAGGATCACCGGAAAGGTTTCCCCTTTGCAGAGCAGTTCTCCTGCGGCCATACGCAGGGCAAAATAAATCTGTTCGATGGTCCCCCTGCTCAGACGGGAAAGAGCCACTGCCCGGTCTTCTGTATTTACCTTGATCTGGAACTCTGAATCCATAAGAACTTCCTGGTATTTGCCTCCTGTGATCTCACTTAAGATCTGGGAGGTTCTTTCCTTTAGGTTTGCGCCCACCCGTTTATAGATATTGTCAGACAGCTGTTCTATGACTTCCATGGCTAAATTCAGCGCCTGTATCTCCCGGTCCTCCGACGCCGGATAGCTCTGTTCTTCTATGCATTCCCGGTATTCCTCCTGAAGGTTTTCATAAGCCGTAGAACGCTCAACAAGCTCCCCATCAAGGTTTTCTCTGCTCCATTTCAGCTTTTCCTGTTTTTGCAGCCAGCGGTTTTTCAGCCGTTTCCTTTTTTTTAGTTCACGGCACTGTTTTTGATAAGAGAAAAGGAACCCTGCCAAAAGAAGAAGCCCCAGTGCTCCCATAAGGAGCTTGGGATAAAGAAGGCCCGGGACCCACAAATGCATACCTGCCACTCCCCCGATCAGGACCAGCAGTCCCAGGAGAATTCCGCCAGCTGCGGCAAAACGCCTTCTTTCCACCAGACGGATGCGCCTGTCCAGGATCACACCCCCGTCCTCTTCCCCGTCCACCATGCGGAACTGCTCCTCCTGGGAAGAAACATTGTCCCGTCTTTCTCTTAGCTTTTCCATATCTCCCTTTAAAAATTCCAGACCGGATGCCAGTTTTTCCCTGGTTTTTTCCATATCTTTTTCCCTATGTTCTTTTTGGGTCTGAAAGCCTTTTCGGGTCATTTTGAGCATTTGAGCCGTTCTTCCCAAATCTACGGAATTATCTCCGGTTCCCTGGTAGCTTGCCATATAGTTCTGCAGTTCCCGTACCAGTTCCTGGCCGGTCACACTTTTCAGCTGGGCAATGGAGACTGTATTGTCATAGACAGCCTCGCTGATCCCTTCAAGGACCACTTCCAGATCCCCTTTGTCCACATCCAGCAGTTCTCCGCTGTCTTCGCAGATAAATTCGCTGGCCGGATTTTCTTTTTGGAAGTTCCGGGAAAGCCGGTAGTTCCTTCCGCCGATCTCAAACCACATAGTCCCTCCGTATACGCCGGAATTTTCCCATGGGTCATACTTGGTGTAATCGTCATTTCTGGCCGCTCTCCCCCGCATTCTCTGGATTCCGTAAAGCATAGATTTGATGAAGGTGTGTACGGTGGTCTTTCCGCTTTCATTTTCCCCATACAGCACGTTAATGCCTGGCGAAAGTTCTATTTCTCTATTGCGGATCTTTCCAAAATTTTTTATTTTCAATCTCTTGATTCTCATTTTACCTCTTTCTTAACCAGCCCGGCGTCCATCCTTCTTTGTCACCGGCTGGTCTCCAGCAGTGCCTGCAGTCCGTAATAAAGTGCCTTTTCTTCCACAGAGGTTCTCTTTTTGTCCAAGAAATATTGAATATAGTCTCCGATCAAAGTTCCTCTGTATCGGGACAAAAGTTCCTCCAGATCATAGGCCGGCCGGGATTCATCCAGTACCTCCGTAATGTTCCCGTAAACCTTCAGTTTTTCGGTCAGGACCATAAATTCCGGAGAACGGACTCCCTGCAGGATCACCCGATAGATATTTCTGCCGCCCTTTTTCATAATATCGCCTTTTAGCATCTCCTCCAGAGAAAACTGTGTGGAATCCTCACGCAGCGTAAGGAGGATCTGCTGGTAGGAGCGGCAGGCAAAGGGTACAAAATTCGTTTTTACCTGGCCGTTTTCGTATCGCCCTTCCACATACCCATGGGGTCCCAGATCGTTTCTGTCGATGGGCTCCAATGCTCCGGCATAAACAGCCGTATCTTTAATAAGGGCCTGGGGCTTGTGGATATGTCCCAGCGCAATATAGTCAAATCCGGCTCCGGCAAGGGCCGCCGCATCGATTGGAATGTGCTTTTCATCGCCTCCATGGGCCAAAAGGACATGAAATCCTTCGACCCCTTCCGGCTTTAGAGGATCATATAGATTTTCCCGGATTTCCTGGCTATGGTAGCTCATTCCATATACACAGACTCCCAATTCTTCATCTCTGACGCAGGTTACTTCTTCCTGGTCAAAAAACGTCACATTAGGCTCCCACTGAAAGCCTCTGTAAAAAGAATCCCGCTTCAGATAATCGTGATTGCCCGCCATAAGGAATACCCTGGTGCGGGGAATGGTGGAAAACAGGTAGTTTACTTCCTTTAATTCCCGAAGGAGCGGCTGGCGGTGGAACAAATCTCCTGCAATAAATAACAAATCCACCGGGGCATTGCTGATATCAGCGATCACCCGGCGGAATGTTTCCCAGATCTCTTCCTCCCGCTTGCTGCTCCACGGGCAGCCCTTGTCCGGGACTGCCCCCAAATGCACATCTGCAAGATGAATAAATCTCATTAATACCCTTCTTTCATTATAAGTCGCAGTTATTCACTGTTCTCGGGAACGGGATCACATCACGGATGTTGCCCATTCCGGTGAGATACATCACGCAGCGCTCAAAGCCAAGGCCGAATCCGGAATGACGGGTGGAGCCGTATTTTCTCAGATCCAGATAGAAATCGTAGTCTTCCGGCTTCAGTCCCAGCTCGTCCATACGGGCACGGAGCTTGTCGTAGTCGTCCTCTCTCTGGCTTCCGCCGATGATCTCCCCGATGCCGGGAACCAGGCAGTCCATGGCTGCGACCGTCTTGTTGTCGTCGTTCTGTTTCATATAAAAGGCTTTGATCTCCTTTGGATAGTCGGTGACAAACACCGGTTTTTTGAAGATCTGCTCGGTGAGGTAGCGCTCATGCTCGGTCTGCAGGTCGCAGCCCCAGAATACCTTATAGTCAAATTTGTCATTGTTTTTCTCCAGAAGTTCGATAGCCTCTGTGTAGGTCACATGGCCGAATTCAGAATTCATCACATGGTTCAGGCGGTCCAGAAGTCCCTTGTCCACGAAGGAATTGAAGAAATTCATTTCCTCCGGCGCGTTCTCCAGCACGTAACGGATAATATATTTCAGCATGGACTCTGCCAGGTCCATGTTGTCGTTCAGATCCGCAAAGGCGCACTCCGGCTCGATCATCCAGAATTCCGCCGCGTGGCGGGTGGTGTTGGAATTTTCTGCCCGGAAGGTGGGGCCAAAGGTATAAATATTGCGGAACGCCTGCGCAAAGGTTTCTCCGTTGAGCTGGCCGCTTACGGTAAGGTTTGTTTCTTTATTAAAGAAATCCTGGGTGAAATCTACGTTTCCCTTTTCATCCAGGGGAGGATCCTTGGGATCCAGAGTCGTAACGCGGAACATTTCTCCTGCGCCTTCACAGTCGCTGCCGGTGATCAGAGGGGTGTGTACATACACGAAGCCTCTCTCCTGGAAAAATTTGTGGATGGCATAGGCGCAGAGAGAGCGCACCCGGAATACCGCCTGGAAGGTATTGGTCCTGGGACGCAGATGGGTGATAGTCCGCAGGTATTCCATGGAATGGCGTTTTTTCTGAAGGGGATAATCGGGAGCGGAAGCGCCTTCCACGGTGATCTCCGCCGCCTGGATCTCGAAGGGCTGCTTCGCCTGGGGCGTGGCCACCAGAGTTCCTTTAACGATGATAGCGGCTCCTACGTTTAATTTGCTGGTCTCTGCAAAGTTGTCCATAGAGTCGTGGTATACGATCTGCAGGGTTTCAAAAAAAGTGCCGTCGTGGAGCACGATGAACCCAAAGGTCTTGGAGTCCCGCACGCTGCGCACCCAGCCGCCTACGGTGATCTCCTTATCCAGATATTTTTCTCTTTCTCTGTAAATCTCTTTTACTGTGGTCAGTTTCATGATCGATTCCTCTTTCTTCTATAGTGTTCCCTTTTATACGGCTTTTCGCCGTCTTTTACAAAATAAGACGAAGCGGATGCCCTAAAACATCCGTTTCGCCTTATAGTATAGACTATTCCGAGGTTTCATGCAAGGAGTAATCTGGGTTTCCCGCCGTTTTCCCGAGGGATTTTCTCTTTCTGTATTTTTTCAGGCGGGGTTTTACCAGGCAAGGGTGTCTTTCTCAAGGAAATCGGCCTGCATATCATAGGATACGATACCCTCAGCGCTTATCATATAAAAAGTATCCTGGATGTACATCCCGCGTACCTGCCGGATATCCTCAGAAGCAAGGTTCTCTGTTTCCAGGGGAAGATAGGCCAGTGACTGGAACCCTTTGTTTTCTTCATAGGAAAGCACGGCATAGTAAAAGCTGCCTTCTTCGTATACGCCGGCATAGCCTGCGCCGAAGGGTACTTCCCCATTATCCCGTCCGATCACAAAGCCGAAAATATTTTTCTCAGGTTCTGCCAGGATCGCTTTATAATTATCCAGACCGGTACAGATCTGTACGTCTTCCATGACCAGCCGCCCCTTTTCTTTTACCTGGGATGGATTGCTGATGTCAAACATAGAACACTTCAGCCCTATCGTTTCGCCTGTGTCCGGATCCGTTTCCCAGCCGATCCCCAGAAGAGCTTCTTCTCCGTATGGATGGAGGTATTCTGAAAACCCTGTCACTTTCAGTTTTCCTAAAAGTTCTGGTTCTTCCGGGTCTGAAAGATCTACGGAGAACAGCGGATCCACCTGTTCATAGGTAACGAAGTACGCTGTTTCCTCTAGAAAACGAACGGATTTCACTTCTTCGTCCGGCGCAAGACCGGTAAGGCTTCCTATGATCTCCAGATTCTCATCCAGCACATAAAGCCCGCTGGTCCTCACAAGAGACGGAATAAGGGCATCGGTCATGTAGCCGTCTTCATAGGTAGTTGTCTGCTTTACGGTCTGTTCCTCCCAGGAATTCGTCACCACCCGCAGCATTCCCTGATATTCGTCCATGGAAAAATTGTCATTCAGGCTTCCCGGGATCTTCTTTGTAACCTGAGGGGCAAACATACCGTCCTTATAGGAAAACTTCATAATACAGGTATTATCTTCTGTCAGATCCTCCGGCGAGGCCACATAAATATTCTCCTCACTTATATAAAAAGTATCTCCTTCAAAGATCGCTGCCATGCTGTCGGTTTCTTTCGATGGAGCTGCATCTTGTACAGATGCGGCGATCAGGCACTGGACCGAATCGTATATCTCAGCGATCTCCCCCTCTGTATTTTTATAGGGAAGGTATATTTTTTCGCATGGGATCAGCATACTGTGGGTTTCCGGGATATAGGCGCTATGGTCTTCTTCGCCGCTGCCTGCCCCCAGCTCCTTGCCGGTAAAAAGATACAGCGTACCCTCATAGCGCCTGGAAGTCAGATAGCGCCCGTCCTGAGAATAGCTTCCGATTTTTTTAGGGTTACGCCGGTCAGAAATGTCATAAGTGACTGCTCCTGTTTTGTAAACCGGAATGGAATAGGACCGGTAAGTTACCTCTGCTGTATCCTGGATTTCTTCATCCTGGTCTTCCAAAGGCATGGGAGTGATCCTGGTGAAGGTGGTGTATTCCAACTGCTGCCAGATCACCTGGAGCCGGTCCCCGTCCACATACATTTCTTTCAGTTCCCTGTCCGGAAGGTCTGGAAGAGCCTCCTCACTGATCAGTTCCAGGGAATCCGCCTCCACAATGCGTATCGTCCCTTCCCGATCCATGGCGTAGATATACGTGCCGTCGGTTTTTACGATCTCACCCTCATCTATGTTCTCCTCCTGGGTATTGGTGGAGGAAAAGTCCGAACCAGTATCTGACGTCTGCTGCACATAAGCGATTTCCGCCCCGGCAGCCATGGTTGTTTCTTCCACTGCCGACTCCGGCACCACCATCGCCGCCAGCCCGGTTTCAGAGTCATCTGTAGTTCCTGAATACTCCAGGGCAGTCATTTCTGTGCGGTTTATCCATGATTCCCGGACCAGAGCGTATAGCTGCTCATAACTTTCCAGATGGGGGATCCCATCTGTTTCCAACGGGGAGCCTGTCTCTGTTCCTGTTTGCTGATTCTTCTTTAAGGAATCCGAGATAGCGGGCCATGCCACGGCCATAACAGTCAGCAATACCATAGCTGCAGCCGCCCATGCACCGATCTTTTTTACAGGAAACCGGTGTATTTTGTTGTCTTTCGCGATAGTCCTCCTGTCTTCCGTCTTTGCGTTTTCCCGATTCTTTCTTTCTTGCTCCAGCCTTTTAGCAACCGTCTCCGGTTTCAGACTATCCGGTACCTGGATATCCTCTGCGGAATCTTTAATTTTTTTCAACAGTTCCTCTTCGTTCATAACGTCCGCCCCCTTTCATTCCAAAAAGCTGCGGAGCTTTTTCAGGCTCCTGCTGACTCTGGAACGTACCGTGTTGTCATTCATACCAAGAATTTGTCCGATCTCATAGCTTTTATATCCTCCGAATATATGCATGGAAAGCAGCAGCCGGTCGTCTGCCTTCAGTCTTTTGAAGGCTTCCCGGACAAGTACTCCTTCCTCCATGTCTGTGATATCCGACAGATTCTCCGGCAGCTCCGATGTTTTCCGGCAATATTCCGAAAGCTTTTTCCGGCACTTATTGGACAGGATGGCAAAAATCCATCCCCGGAACGCGCCGGGATCCCGAAGCTTTTCCACTGAGGCGTATGCGTCCAGAACGGTTTCCCCTACCACATCCTCTGCGTCATGGGCATTTTTCAGAGTATAAAGCGCAAAACGGTACATATCCTTATAGACATTCTGGTAATACATGGCAAACACTTCCGGTTTTTTCAGTTCTTCCATGACCTCACCTCTGTTTCTTTACACGGCCCCCTGCCGGGTTTGTCTGTTTTGGTGTACCTATCTTATATGTGTGGTCGGGACGGGGTTTTGTTGCATTGTATTCTATTTTTTTGAAAAAAATATTCAGGTTTCTTCCTTATAAATATCCAGGCGGTAAATAGGGACTTCTTTTAATTGTTTGTATATATCAGACTTTCTGATATAGTCAAAAAAGTCCTCATCCAGCGTATCCTCGAAGACCAGTTCTTCCGCCGGGTCTTCCACATCTTCCGGGAGATAAACTGCCGTCACATGAAGCTGGGTATATTCGTCTTCGTCTTCTTCCCCATCATACTGTCTTACAAGGTCAAAGAAATATTTTTTATTTCCCAGTATATCTTCCAGGGAGAAGTCTTCATCCAGCGCACTCTTGGTTCTTTCTGCGTAATCCGGAAACTCTCCGGTTTCCCAGAACTTAAGTTCATCCTGAGAATCCACAGGATATTCGCATACTTCCTCGAAGGCATCCAGAATTTCTTCCAGGCTGCTTTTCTTATCAATCTTTTCTTCCAGAAATTCCACCATATCTACCATCATATATTCTCCTTTCTTCTAAGTAGCACTTATCTTCAGACCCATTTCTGTAAGTCCGGATATTTCTTCACTTCCAGAGGCTTATCTATATGATCTCCGATAAATTTCTCCATCCATATCATATCATACCAGCGGCCGAATTTGTAACCGCACTGATGGAACCTTCCGATAAGGCGGTACCCCATATGTTCATGGAACCGGACGCTGTCCAGGGACAGATATTCGTCTTCCTTTTCCGGATAGGAAATACAGGCGTAAAGGTTCAGGATGTTCTGGGCTTTCAGGCATTCCTCCAGCGTGCCATAGAGCACCCGGCCGATCCCTCTTCTTTTTTGGTCCTGGCGGATGTATATGCTATTGGAATGAATCAAAGAAACGCCTTCCCCCGCAGGATCAGGCGTCCTCTTCCATCTGCAGGGGCAGCCGGCGGCCGCCCCTGCAGGCAGTTTATTTTCTCATTTTTCTAACATCCCGCCGCTTGGGGCAGGATATCTCATGATGCGGTCAGATTTCTTTGCGGATATAGCGGATCAGCTCCACTTCGCCTGTCATGCCGTAGTCTCTAACCACAGCCTGGATATTAAACATGGCATCTCTGTGTTCGTTCTCGTTGGTCTCTGCGCTTCCGTCTACCGCATTGTTGGCATTGTCTGCCAACTGTCTGGAGAATTCATTACCCTTTGCATAATAACCTCTGGCCTTCAGACGGTTGTTCAGGCTGCTGGCAGTCTCCACACAGATCTCGTTTTCGCCGGTATGCAGAAGGTCGCTGATATCCACTGCAAGAGCATCAAAATCAAAGGCTTTTGCCTTGGTCCCGTTTACATAGACAGCTGCAGAATGGCCGTTTGTGCTTCCTATCTTAAGGACCGCTCCCTGGCTTTCATCCCAGTCCTCGGAAATCCTGACTGTCGTCCGGTAATAGCCGATGCCGGATACCTCCGGCCCTACTTTTTCCATATCTTTCCATGGAATGAGCCTGGTTTCCCCAACCGGAAGGAGCGTCTTCTTTGTCTCGTAATAAACCTCATTTGTGACGATGCCAAGACCCCTGTCCTCTACGATGGTCTTCTTTTCTCCCTCGTTCCAGTCCTCCACCTCAAGGTTCCACACCGGAAGGGAAATATTCTCCGGCACCTCAGCCTGGAAGGTCTTCTTTGTTCCATCGGAAAGCTCGATCTCATATTCTCCGGTCCGGCTCACACTTGCCACAAGCTTTCCATCCTTCATGACCAGCTTGTCTGCGTTAGAGCGCACTGCGTGTACTTCCTCCGGCCCATGGGTATCGATCACGAACATTGCCGCCTCTCCCGGAGCAAGGCAGACATCGAATACCGTCGCCCCGTCCTCATAGCGGTAGCAGCCCAGCTCCTCGGTCTCGCCATTCCAGCAGTCAATGCGGCTGGGATTGCCGATCCCCTGTACCTTCAGGGTAAATGGGAGAGCCTCTGTTTCTCCATACATCATATTATAAGTAAACACATACAGTTCTCCATTGTTGTCCCGGAGATTTGTAAGAATGTTTTTATTGCTTTCCGCAAAGGCAGTACGGGGAAGGATGCCCGCTTCTTTAAGGGTCTTGCAGGTGTCCTTCTGGTCGTCGATCTCCCATACGTTTGGCAGAACCTTGATCTGATCTATGATCTCCCTTAATTTCTCGTCCCCGCCATCGTTAAAGGGGGTGATGGCCGCCGCCTTTTTATAAGTCTTTCCAAAGCCCTTGGGGCGCAGAGTCTCATGGGCGCCATTCACAAACAGGATCTTCAGGCCCTTTTTGGCAAGCTTCAAAAGCTTTTCTGCGGTGGAAAGAGGCAGCACGTCCTGGTATATGAGCAAAGCCTGATAGCCCGGTCCATCCGGAAGGAGCAGTCCATTGGCAAAGTCCACAAAGTCCTCTTCCAGGATCTGCGGCGCAAAATAATCCCAGGTATAGCCGGCGTTCTGGAGCTGCATGTCTTCCCAGTACATGCCCTTATTTCCCCGGCCAAGCTGTTCCTTATAAGATTCCTCCTCATGTCCTGCGATATCGTGGAAGATCAGATTGTTAAAATTATAATCCAGTCTTATAATGCCAAGATCCATCCGGGGCTTGCCCTGGCGGAGGATCATCTGGTATCTGGCAAGCATAGCCGTCCAGTCTTTGTAGTGCTGATAGGAGGGCTGCCTGGAGCCAAAGCGCTCGGAAAAGATCGGCCACATTCCCTCGTGTCCCGGCCAGTAGGTAGATCCCTCAGATCCGGCAATGCTGGAATATCCGTGAAGCACGGTCTTGGATACGCCGGCTGCAAACTGCATATAGATGATCTGGGTATAGAAATCCAGGCCCATCATGTAATTCAAAAGGGTAGCCCCTGTTTCACTGGAATAGATCCGTCCGTAAATATGTGCCGGTCCGGCCAGGTTCCGGAAGGACTCCAACTGGGAAGCGAATTCCAAGGATTCCGTCTCGATGCCGTCCACATATTTACCCGGCTGGGAGATCTCAAAGGGAAGCCCATAGGAAATTTCCGCCCGCAGCTCCATATTGTGGGAATGGAGCCATTCCTGCATGGGCTTGAGCATGTTGTCCATATAGAGATCCGTCATGGTCTGATACAGGTCGTTCAGCATTTTCTCGATAAACACTTCATCCTCGCAGTGATAGAAGTACCGGTAAACTCTCTGCATCATTCCCGCTTCCTTCAGGACAAAGGGAAGGTACGGGGTAAGGTCATAGCCCCTTCTCTTCTTAAATTCCTCCAGGAAATGATAGCCCCAGAACTGTCCGCCCCGGCCAAAGGTGCCCAGCTCCAGAGAATCCATGTACATCATTCCCCTGCCGTTTTTCTCGATGTTTTCTTTCAGGGAGCCGGTGAGAACGGTGCTCTCCCAATATTCGATAAAGGCTTCTACGCCATAGCGGTCAATATAGTTTACCGTATAGGAAGTGCTCACAGAAGGCTCGGCAGTCTGTCCGGTCCCGTGGATCCAGAAGAAAAACAGAAGATAATCGCCTTCTGCAGGCGCTGTCCAGGTAAGGCTTCCATCCTTTACCTGTCCGGTCAGTACGATAGAGCTGTCTTTATCAAGATAGGTTTTTCCCTCTCTTTCTCCGGCTATACGGATAGCCACTATAGCTTCCAGCTCCTGTTTTGTCACGTTGGGGACGGTCAGTTCGCATTCCGGGAGTTTGCCGGACCAGGTCGCGCCCGCCTTTACTGTTGCCGCTGTATAGTCCAGCTCTTTAGACGCTGCTTTATCATCCGGCGTGATATTGATCAGATTGGCGTTGGCCCAGTTGGTGCCGCTGGTCATGCTGACCCCCATTCCCCGGCGGGTAGTCTCCTCCACTACTGTGTGGGAATCGTGGACCCATTCTTCCGCTCCCCAGCCGTAAAGGGAAGGATCGCAGCCTGGCTCGTCCATAGCCAAAAACTCAATGGCGCCAAAGCCGGTCTCGTCCAGATCCTGGATCTCTTTTTTTAAGGTTTTGTCTGTGTGAAAGCCCTCCGCCAGCCACCAGCGCACCTCCGGGCGGTACTTTTTTTCAGGTGTTTTTAAACTGCTTTTTTCTATCATGTTTTTGCCTCCTTTTCTTCCCAGACCTTCTGGTTTTTGTGGTTCTGATAAGATTATAAGGCTGTTCTCCGGCTGGGGCAATGACCGGATGTCAACAGTTTTATTGACTATTTATAAGGTTTTGGTAAGCATGGCTTGCCGTTTCCTTCTACTGAAATTTTAACGTTACATCTTGGGGAATATTATAAAATGCTTTAAAGCGTTTTTCCCAGGTTTCGTTTGCCGGTACGGTTGTCCAGTAATAATCGGAATAGGGCAAAAGCGGAAGGATGATTTCCTTCTGTCCGCTCTCCACTGCTGTTTCGATCAGCTGAGATCTGTACCGGTCTTGGGCCCCTACAATGTCAAACATTCTCAGATAGATCACGCAGACTGCCAGAACAGCTGTCAGGATACACACGGCAGGTAAGAACAGTTCCTTTTTCCCTTTCAGGATTTCCCATAAAAGCTTCAAAAGCACTGCACACTGAAAAACGTAAGACACGAAAAAACACCTGGAGCCTATGGGATCTGCAGCCAAAAGAGGCGCCGCCACGGCAAAGGCACACAGGTACAGCACTACCGTGGAAAGTCTCCTCTGCTTATCCATGGAACGCCAGATCCCCAGAGAGATCCCTGCCGCAAACGCCAGGGCAAGCAGTACCTGGATCCATTCATTCACCGTTTCCCGGCCCACAAACTGCCATGCCGGATTGAGCCTGTGATACACGCTGTATGTAGAATATCCACATAGGATCACCCCAAGAAAAGCCGAGAGGATCCTGTTCTTTTCCCTTTTCCCTAACAGATAGAGCACTGCTGCCGCCAGCAGGAGATTAAGGATCCAGTTATTTAAAACCAGATCATCCCACAGCTTTGTACGGAACTGCTCCAGCAAAGTACCAAGAGAAAGGGAGATATGCTTATAGCCGTCCTCCCCTGCTGCGGCGTTGTGGTAGGCCCCATTGGAAAACATGAGCAGCGCCCCTGCAAAAGTTCCCAGCAGATAATTGATATAGATCCCGTAAATCCGTTTAAACCTTACTCCGCAGAGGATCACCATCCATAAAGCATAAGCCGCCGCAAAAACCGTAATGTGTTCGCAGAAAAGCTGGGCGGCAAACCCCAGTGGAAGCACTGCCGCTGCCTCAGCCCTGGTATAATGGGGTTTATCGATCCAATAAGTCTGCTCCGTAAGATTATAATAGAGCAAGAAGAAAACCACCGGCGGAACAAAATTTACAAAAGCCGCCGGCCACCCGTAGCTTTGGCAAAAAAGCGTTTTGGGGAGACTAAGCAAAAGGAAGGCACAAAGCAGCAGAAAAAAAGTTCTTCCTTCCTTCGCTCCTTTTTTTATGATCCCTCTGCCCATCACATGGAAAAGCCACAAAGAAAAAAGCCCCAAGATCCCGGCTTTCAGCCAGACACTTCTCGTAATGAGAAGAGCCAGGATATTTCCCAAATAACGTCCATTGTAATCCTGGAAGCCGTTTTTCATCAATTCCACTCTCTCTGGAAGCCCCCACTGCCACTCATCGTGACAGTAGGGCACATTATACGCCAGAAAAAAGAAAAAGCCAAAACAGCCCAGATAGATCAGCCAGCAGAATATTTTTTCTTTCTGTTCTTTGTTATGACAGACCTTTGCGATATTCTTCCCGTCCATTTTCTACGCTCTCCTTTTGTTTATGCCCCGGCCTGGCTTTCGTAGTAGGCATCCAGCCGGGTCTCTACATTTTCCTGAAGATTCCGGTAGAAGAACTGATAATCGTACAGATGATAAATACCATCCTCAAAGAGATCCAGTCCCGCCGGATATTCTTCCGGCGTTACATCTGTCACCTTCAGCGCGCCCCGCTCTTCATCCAGATAAGCTCCCGTAAGCTCCGGGATTTCCGTTCCAATTTCTCCGCTGTAATCGGTAAAGCAGGCTCCCAGGTTCAGGCTCTTGTCCGCCGGCGTGGAGTCCGTTTTCCAGTTCAGCGGATTGATGGCGAAAGTCTTTGTTCCTTCCGGGATCATCATGGAATCTGTGATCTCTTCTGCTTCGCTGTTGAAAGCAACGATCACCCCGGTATCCTCCTCGCCCTGGGCAGGCTTCAAATAAGGATATTCCTCTGTCTCTTCCTCCGTCAGGCTCCACCCGATGGCATAGCAGGCCACAAGCTGCTCCTGAAGTTCTTCTTCGTCAAAGCACTCCTTCATAAGGCGCAGGCAAAGATCCGCTCCCTGTGAAAATCCGGCCAGTATCACCGGCCTGCCTTCATTATAGTTTTCGTAATAGTATAAGAAAGCATCCTCCACATCCTCATATGCCATGGACAGATACTCTTCCCAGCTATCCCGCCCCAGTTCATAGATGCCTAAGCCCATCTGCCTGTAATAAGGCGCAAAGAACCGGCAGTCTTCATCATAGATCCCCTTTTCCATATTGATGGCGCCAAGGAAGCTTTCTTTCGTCTCCTCATCTTCCAGGGACATATTGCCTGCCTCCTCGGATCCGCCGTACACCGTGGGGCAAATGAAGAAAACATCCGCCCGGCTGTCTGTATCTTCCCTTTCACAATAAGCCCAGTTTTCTTCGCTGGAATAATCCACTTCCTTCCCGGTATCCCCGGAGAATCCTGACAGACTTACTACTGCCAGAGATAATACCAGGCTCAAAGGTATGATTCGTTTTCTTTCTTTCATGTTTTTGATCCGCCTTTCCTGCAAATTCTAAAATATTAAATATTTTTTTCTATTTCAAAAGCTCCTTTGTCCTCTTTGGGCATTTTATGGAGCTCCCAAATGCACATGCCTACCAGGGCGACAGTCGCCGCGATCCAGGCAAATGGTTCCGCCAGAAAGATCATCTGTCCTCCCCAGATCCGGGTGAAGAACAGAGCGATGGAGACTCTTCCCACGAATTCCATGAGCCCGGAAAGGAAGGGGCCGGATGCATTTCCAAGGCCCTGCAGGGTGTTCCGGAACACATGGAGCATATAAAGAGAGACCAGAAAGATGCTCAGCACCATAAGGTACTGATAGGCAATCTCCAGCACTTCATCTGCACTGGCATTTCCCTGGTCGATAAAAAGCATTAGAATAAATCGGCCCAAAACGAACATCAGCACAGAAACTACCACAGAGAACAGCACTCCCAATATCACGGAGCATTTCAGGCCTTTCCGGATGCGGCGATACAGGCCGGCCCCATAGTTCTGCGCCGTATAAGTCGTCATGGCATATCCGAGAGAGAGCGCCGAACTTTCCAGCAGTCCATAAATTTTGTTTGTAGCAGTAAACCCGGCCAGCAGCTCGAAGCCCTGCCGGTTGATCGCAGACTGAAGGATCATTCCGCCTACAGCCACAAGCATCTGCTGGAGCCCCAGGGGAATTCCCAGCCTGCATTGGATCCCTGCGGTCTTTTTATCCAGCTTTAATTCCTCTTTCTTTAGCCTGAGCCACTGGATCCGGGCAAGGATCCGCAGACAGTAAAGGAAAGCAAAAAGCTGTGCCAACAGAGTAGCCACCGCCGCCCCGATGATCCCCCAGCCAAATACAAATACGAAAAGCATATCCAGTCCGATGTTCATCACAGCCGCGATCACGATGGCGATCAGAGGGGTCCTTCCGTCTCCGAAAGCCCGCAGCAGCGCCGCCGCCATATTATAGGCTGTCACGATAGCCAGGCCCGCGTACATGGTCAGAAGATATTCCGTTGCTCCTTTAAGGATATTTTCCGGTGTCTGCAAAAGCACCAGAAGCCTGGGGCCAAACAGCAGTCCCACCGCCGTCAGCAGCACCGCCGCTGCGGCGCACAGCCACACAGAGGAAACCACAGCTTTTCTCACACGGCTGTAATCATTTTCCCCGAAATATTGGGATACAGGCACGGCAAATCCCTGGGTCATGGCGCTGATCGCCCAAAGTGCCATCCAGTACGACCAGTCTGCCGCTCCAACACTGGCAAGAGCCTCTACGCCCACTCCCTGGCCCACGATCATCGCGTCCACGATCATATAAAACTGCTGCCCGATGTTGGCGATCATCAGCGGAAATGCCAGTACCAGGATCAACGTCAGGGGATTTCCTTTTGTCATATTTTTTACTCGGTTCATGTGGTGCTCCTTTGCAGTTTCTCTTCCGTCTTATCCTTAAAGTTTCTCACGCAGCACTTCTACCCGGCACTCATGCCGTTTGGTTTTGTCGTTTTTGTGATAGGCGATCCCTACAGCAAGGATACGTCCGGTATATTCCGGATTTTCCCCAAACTTGCCTTCAAATCGCAGCGCATATTGGCGTTCTTTGATCTGCTGTATTGCTTCCTCTGCCGTATGGTCCACTTTCAATTCGATGATGATCGCATCCTCATTTTTCAGAAATGGATAAAAAATGAAATCTACGTACCCGACGCCAGCCTTATCTTCCCGCTCAATTCGATAGAAATCCATCGCTTTCAGATATACCCATCGGATGATAGAAGCCAGTTCCGCTTCATCGCTATAAAGCTGCATGGGGCTGTGGGTATTATGAGCATACTCCATCAGTTCTGTCATCGTTTTTGTGTCGCCCGCTTTTGTTGCCGCAAGCATACGGGCAGATTCCCTGGCAAGTTTATACACATTTCCCATAGAAGGTTCTCTCTGGACGACTTCCGCAAATTTATCCAACAGTTCTTTATTAGGGATAGAAACATATCCGTTTTCATAATTCAAAAATCCATAGACGACCATCGCGGAAAAAATCTCGTCCCGGGTCTTTAGCTCCATGGATGTGGCAGCATATTCCCGCACTTTTGCCGGTATCGGATTATCTGCCACCATCAGTGCCACGTCATCTTTCACAGCATCTACGTTGGCGCTTATATAGTAGAATATTTCATCATACGGGCCCGAACTTGTCCAATAGCTGCCCAACTGATTGTCGCTTAGAGCGCCAACTACCGAGCGGGGATTATATAGTCTTTCTCCTCCTGCCGTTTTATACCCATCATACCAGAATCTCAGCCCCTCTCTGGTCACGCGGGGATTTGCCTCAATCTCCAGATACTTTTCATAGAGTTTATCCACTTCTTCATCAGAAAAGCCGAAATACTCGCTGTATTTCACTTTCTCTGCCATGGAAAATTCAAAAAACATATTCAGTTCCGAGCCGCTGGAATATTTGGCGATGGGAAGAATGCCTGTCATATATGCCATTTCCACATATGCCTTATCCTTCAGAAGATTACTGAGAAATTTTGTAAAGCTGTCCCTGTCTCTCTCTGTAACAAAATCCTGATGATAAATATAATCCCATTCATCTAAGATAAAAATAAATTTTTCGCCGTTACAATATTCATAAACCTTTGTCAGTGCATCCCACACCGCATCGCTTTCTTCGATTTCTGCGTCCGGATAGGCTTTGCACAAATCCCTGATCACTCCCTTTTTGATCCTGCCGATATACGGCTCATACCCGGCTGATTCCGCCGGCATTTGATTAAACACGATGTGTATTACATTGTGGCGGTTCAGGTGCTTTTTATACCAGGGATACTGAGCTGCCTTCAGGGTATCAAATTCTTCGTGGCTATCTACGCCTTTTCCGAAATAAGAGGCGATCATATTGGCCATGACTGTCTTTCCAAAGCGGCGGGGTCTTGTAATGGCGATATATTTAGGTCCCTTTCCTATAGTACTTTTCGATTCTACCAGCGGCACAAGTTCCTTGAGGATTCCCGTCTTATCCACATAATACGTAAGGGAATAGTCTTCCCTGAACAATCCGTATGCACTTGTATTATTTAAATAAACACCCATTTTCGTCAGGCACTCCCTTTCAAAATCATAACTTCCGGTTTCTTCTCTACACTTTCTTTTTATTATAGTCAACTTCAACGCATTCTTCAATTCTTAAGTCAAAACTTTGGAAAATTGCCTCGGACTGCAGCCGCGGCGCCAGCCATCTGCAGTCTTGAATGCCCTCTTCCCATATGCTATACTTGATAAAAATACAAGGCAGGGAGGGCAGCAAAAGTGCATAAATTTTTTAATGTCAGCGGGGACTGTAAACCTGGACTCCATTATATGGTAGACCTTAGTTCAAGACTGCAGAAGATTAAAAGTATGGTCGATTCCGGTCAGTACTTTACCATTAACCGTGCTCGTCAATATGGGAAAACCACAACTCTGCGCGGTTTAGCCAATCTCCTTCATACAGATTATACGGTTATCAGTCTTGACTTCCAACTGATAAGTCACAACGATTTTTCCTCGGAAGGGACTTTCGTCCGCGCATTTTCAAATATGATACTGGATAATGTCACTGATATCGTCCCGGAGATCCTTGAACAGCTCCATGCCTTTGCCGAGCATGCCGGAGAAACAGTCAGTCTGTCCTCTTTCTTCAGGTGCCTTAGTAAATGGTGCGGCCTTTCCCAAAAGAAGCTGGTCCTGATCATAGACGAAGTGGACAGCGCGGTTCAAAATAAACATAACGTTTCCCTTTTATTCCAATATAATTGGGTTTACTTTCTAAAATTTCAAAGAATTCCCTTTCTTCCTGAAACCAGAATAATTCCCAAGCTATGTTCTTTGTCTCTTTTGGCCTTATCCGCATCGGCATAGATAGGAGAATGATATCACCCCGGTCATTGCTTCCTCGCTTAATATCCCTTTCAATCCCATATCCAGCCAGCCTTCCCTCTGTTAATACAAGCCCTAAATGGGGGCCTGCCCCGCCCATTCGCCAGGACATAACATAGCTCGCACCATCTCCGCACCATATATGCGCATTACATCTGTGTACTTTGCACTCTGCGGCGCTTTCATAGCTGTCATTAAAAGGTGTATAAATCTGGATTTCTCCCTTTTGAATATAAACCTCGAAATCTGTGGTGTTCGTAAAAGAATACCGTTCCTGCAAAAAGCCGTTTTCCAGAACTTCTCTTTGGATTGTTACCTTAAGCGGATGCCGAAATTTCGGTTCTCCCCATCCCTCATATGCCCGTGGCCACTCCGGTATGCAGACCGTTCCCCAGGCCGTGGAACCTTCTGCCCAATTCATGCCATAAGGACCATCTGGATGAGAAAGAGATAGTAAATGTCCATCCATATCTTCTTTTAAAATAAATTTTTGTGTTGTCATACCATCTCCTGATATATTTTGTTTTCTGCTTTTTAGTGAATTTATGGTATAAAAAATCCCCCTTCCATTCAATATTTAATTTAGGTGTGTTTTTATCAAATATTGTGCTTTTATTCATATATTTATGTTTTCTGTAAATTCTTGGCGTTTATTTAGATTTATTTACATTCTTTCGTTGATTATTCCATACTTTTTTGATATTCTTTCTATAACTCATCAATAGTTTTTACTTTATTCAGGGATGGTTTTTGATGATATTTTTCAAAGATTCAAATATGGATTTTATGGAAGCAGAAAGGAAAAAAAGATGAATCACAAAACAATAAATGATGTAAATGCCTCCGCTCATATGTTCGTTGATGAAATCAACAACTACATTGATATACGTTATGACCTGTCGCATCCTTGCTGTATTCTGACTACGGCGCCAACCCCTCTCGCTAGGGAATTCATGCTCTATTTACAGGGACATGGAGAATATTATTGTTATGCTGGAAGCAGTACCAGGCGCTCACATATGCACTCTTATATGATCATGCTTACATTAAGCGGAAATGAAGTTTTAGAATATCAGAACAACAAATATCAGATGTCTGCCGGAACCTTTTACTGGATTGATTGTATGCAGCCTCATTATTTCTATACTCTGGAATCCGACCAGCCAAGACATGCAATGTGGATTCATTTTAATGGATTTTCTGCAGAATTCTATTATAAACAATTTCTTCGTCTTAACAATAACTCTCACACTTGTAAGCTTCCCAGGGATAATAAGATCGTAGAGGGGATTAAAGAATTGATCCGGCTTTATTATGACCATAATGAATCGCTGGAAGTAGATATTGCCGCCAGCGCCATCATTACAAATATTGTTACTGCATGCGTAATATCTCCCACATTGGGGAAAAATCAAACATC
>DXBU01000027.1 GCA_019116385.1 Candidatus Blautia faecigallinarum
GTATACTTTAGTAATATATACTTGAATAATTTTGAATAAGGAAGATACTATGTTTTTTGGACGAAAGAGCGAGTTACAGAAATTAAATGCCTTATACCTTCAGGAAAGTTTTCAGTTTGCCGTTTTCTATGGGCGCAGGCGGGTGGGTAAGACCACTCTTATTACAAAATTCTGCGAGGATAAAAAAACCGTATATTTCATGGCGGCGGAGGGAACAGCCAAAGAAAATCTGGAATATTTTTCAAAGGCTGTTTGGGACGTCTTCATGCCGGAAAAAAATATGCCCTCTTTTGGAAGCTTTGAGGAACTTCTGGAATTTTTGGATTCTTGCGGAAATGAGCAGTTTGTTCTTGCTATTGACGAGTATCCCTATCTAGCGGAAAGCTATCCGGCAATTTCCTCTCTGCTGCAAAAACATATTGACCATAAATGGAAAAACGGAAAAATTATGCTGATCTTATGCGGGTCCTCTATGAGTTTTATGGAAAACCAGGTCCTTGGGTATAAAAGCCCTCTTTATGGGCGCAGGACGGCACAGTTTAAGATCCAGCCGTTTACCTTTTTTGAATTTCAGGAATATTCCATGGGGTATAATATAGAAGATATGGCTGTTTTATACGGGATTACAGGCGGCATCCCGGAATATATCAGCCGTATCCGGCCGGAACTAAGCCTTGAGGAAAATATCCGGCAGCTTTATTTTGATCCTTCCGGACGAATGTTTGAGGAGCCCTCTAACCTTATGAAGCAGGAACTGAGAAATCCGGCGATCTATCACAGTGTCATTTCTGCTATTGCCTCTGGAAACAGCCGTTTAAATGATATTGCCCGAAAGGTCGGAGAAGAAAACAGTGCCTGCGCAAATCAGCTCAATGCTTTGATCAGTCTTGGACTGGTAAAAAAAGAGTATCCTGCTTTAGAGAACGAAACCGGCAGAAAGACTATTTACCGGCTGGAAGATCCATCCTTCCGTTTCTGGTACCGTTTCGTAGGGCCAAACATCAGCAATATTATGCGGGGAAGAGGACAGGAGGTTCTTCAAAAGCTAGTTCTCCCTCAGATCAGCCATTATATGGGGGAAGTATTTGAAAATATATGCCTTCAGTTTTTATATGAACCGCGTATGACAGAAAAGGCTCCTTTTTTTTATGGAAATATAGGGCGCTGGTGGGGAAATAATCCTGTTCTAAAACGCCAGGAGGAAATTGACTTAATGGCCGGGGATAAAGATAATCTTTTGCTGGGCGAATGTAAATGGAATAATCAGGACATTTCTCCTGTGGTATTGACGGATCTGCTTACGCAAGGGGATATGTTTCCACAAAAAAATAAATACTTTTATATTTTTGCAAAGAGAAATTTTTCACAGGCATTGGAGGAACAGGCAAAAGCAATGGATAACGTATATTTATATTCATTGAAGGATATGGCGTTACGATAGAATACAGGAAATACAAGTGACAGCCATCGTGATCTGCTGTATAATTTTTTATAAACAGGAAACCGTCCGGGCTTTTTAAGTGAGACAGAATTGCCGCAGCGAAAACGATACGAAAAAATCTTTGCCTAAGTACGAGAGGAGAAATCATGTCAAAGGGATACCAGCTGAAGATTACCATAAAAGGAAGCAAACCGCCCATCTGGCGCCGGGTGATCGTTCCGGATCAGATCACCTTCCGGGATCTGGACGATATCATCGAAGAAGTGTTTGGATGGATGCACAGCCACATGTTTGAATTTGCTTTTGGCAGGGAAGCACGTTTTGCAGGAAGCCCCCTGCCGGAGCCGGAGGATACGGCAGACGAATACATCGACGAATGGATAGAGGAGGGAAGGACCTTTACCTATACCTACGATTTCGGCGACTGCTGGGAGCATACCATCAAGGTGGAACAGATCCTGGACCGCAGCGAACGTTACCCTGTGGTAACGAAAGCCAAAGGACCGTATATGATCGAAGACTGCGGCGGGATATGGAGGTTCTATGAATATATCGAGGATGCAGACCCCTTCGATATAGATGCTGAAAACCAGTACCTTCTGCAGATGGAATTTCCGGAAGCAGCTCCCCGTGAGAAATCCTGTAATAGAAACTTGGAAAAATACCGGGAAGGAACAGCTCCGGAGGAAAAGGATCTGGAAGAAATGTCGATAAAAGAATATTTTGACCATCTGGAGCAGGAGGCACGTGCACGCATGAGCCCTATTGCCAGCCTGAAGGATGTTTTTTCTCAGTATTCCAAGCCCCAGCTAACCCAGATCGCTCAGATCCACGGCTTTAAGGGCTACCATAAATTTAAAAAGAACGAACTGGCCGAGTGGCTGAAAAACCATCTCCTGGAAACCCTATATATGAAACAGATGCTCCTTGACTGTGAGAAAACAGACCTGGATATCTTTGACCACGCCATAGAGAAAAAGGGGATCACGATCCCCATAGTTTTAGTGGAACATTCCCTGTTTCTGTGCAGCTATACCGGTTATCAGCCGGACTATTCTTTTCTGATGGTACCTGAGGATGTAGAAGAAAAATACAAAAAGATCTGTACCCGGGAATTCCGCCAGGAGCTGGAGACCAGGAGCCTGCTCAAGGACTACTGCAACGGGGCTCTGGTTTTGTACGGAGCTGTTTCCAGGGAGGAGATCCGGGATATTTACAGGCATTATGAAAAACAGGACATCCCGGAAAAGCTTATGGAAGATGTGATCCGGCGGATGTGCAGGGATGAGGATCTGTATCTCTTTCAGGACGGACTTCTGATCGATACCCGGATGGATGAACATTATCAGGATGTATGGGAAGAGCAGAAAGCATATCCCCGTTACCTGCCCGGGGAAAAGGAGGAGATGCTCGCCTGCGGACGGGCATACGGCCAGCCGCTGGGGCCGGATACAGAATTCTTTACGGAATACCTGGAAAAGAAGCTGAAGCTCCAGGAACCGGACATCACTCTGATGTATGCGGAGATATCGGAAGCCCTGCGGATGAATGCCGATATAGACGAGATCCTTTCCATCTTCGCCGATTACGGATGCAAGATCAGCTCCCGGAAGAAGGCGAAGGAGCTCTCAGATAATCTCTGCAGGCTGGACCGCGTCCTCCGCAGATGGGAGCTGAACGGACACACCCGGGAGGAGATCGATGCCCTGTCCGGACAGGACTCCGCCAAGGCAGGGAACACAGCGGACACGCAGAGCAAGATCGTTCCTTTTGCCCAGAAAAAGAAGGTCTATCCCAATGATCCCTGCCCCTGCGGGAGCGGAAAAAAGTATAAATATTGCTGCGGGAAAAATAACCCGGATAAAAAATAAGCGCCTTCCATGAGGGCGGCCTTAAGGGAAATCTTTTAAATGCAAAAGGCCGCATAAAAGGGTATCACGTCATACAATTCTTTTTGGTGGAAATCCTCCGTGGAAATGAGATACATCCGGCCGCTGCCGCCGCACTCTTTGTACCGGGCGAGGTTCCTGGCCTTTTCTCCAGGTGAAAGGCGGAAATCGACCGCAGCCTGCTCCCCGTCTTTTTCTAGAAGGAAGGGGACACTGGCCTGGTTGCCGGAGGTCCAGTAGGAAAGATGATATCCGTTCTGGATAAAGCACTGGGCCAGGAACATTTCCCGGAGGCCCCTTGCCTGAGGATACATCTCTCCGGAAAGGATAAGAAAAGGCGGGATCCCCAGCCGGCAGGCCGCAAGGCCGGTATCGGGAAAATAATATTTCCCCGTAATGCCGGGACCTATATCCATGCCGGGCTCCTTCCTGGGAGAAGGAAAAAGAAGGCCGTACCGGGCCAGCCACTGGAGGGGACCCTGGTAGACCTTGGCAGTGCCTCCTTTCACAACCTGCTTGTACTGGAATTTTCCGTTTTCCTTGCAGAGCTGTGCCGGCGCCGAACGGAAACAGCTGCGGGTGTGGTAGCCCATGCCTTCCGGCGCCCGGGAGATAATGTCCGCTTCCATAAGGGAAAGGATCTTCGCCTGGACGTCCGGGACCATCAGGAGTTTTTTGTCTTTCCGGTATTCACACACTGCGGCGGGCATTCCGCCGATGCAGCAGAACAGACGGAACTGGGATTCGGCCCGCTGGTGCAGGGACTTCCCCATGGGGCTTTTTTCCTGGAAATGTTTCTGGATCTCCTTTGCAAGGGAATATTCCTTATTGGCCCATAAGAATTCTTCAAAATCCATGGGAAAAAGCTCCAGGATCTCCGTATCCCCGGTATCGTGCCGGGAAGCGGATGCCAGCCCTCCCCGTTCGATGGCGGCAGCATGGCACCCGGGGAAATCCAGCCCTATGGCGGCAAGGATCGCGGGGCCATCCGGGATGTGGTGGAAATTGTCCAGGATCAACAGTGTTTTGTCCTGGTGCAGGGGTTTGCTCCCGTAGGATTCCAGGAACAGAAGGATCTCCTCTGCGTCGCTGTGGCTGTTGAGGAAATCTGCCGCCGGACGCTCGGTTTCCAGATTGATATAGATGACATTTTCGTAGTTTTTCTCCCCGAATTCCTGGAGAAGCCAGGTTTTCCCGGTCTGCCGGCCGCCGGTAAGGACCAGGGGCTTTCTCTTGGGGTTCTTTTTCCATTGGAGCAGCTTTTCCGTACATTTGCGGCGCATGGGACACCTCCTCTTTTACGGCTGTTGGAATGACAATAGGTTTTTGTTTATTTTTAAAAACTATTCACGTATCTTATTTCTACAGAGGATTTCCATGAAAAAGGAAAAACTCTTTCTTTACCCGGCCGTTTTTATCAAAAATCACCCCTTCTTCTTCCAGAAGAGTTCTCTGCCGATTTTCTGTTCCGGGGGAAGAATGCTCCGGCAGGCTGCCGTCCTTCCGTATGATCCTGTGCCAGGGCACCTGATCCGGGCATACATGGAGTGCCCAGCCCACCTGGCGGGCCATGCGGGGACTGCCGGCCAGAGCGGCCACCTGCCCGTAGCTCATCACACATCCCCGTGGGACTGTGTTTACGATCTCATAGACCTTTTCAAAAAAATTCACGAAATCATTCACCTCTGTTTTTCCATATAGATCCGCAGAAAACACCTTTTTCTTTTAAAGATCTGATTCCTGCAGAAACAGATTTGCATTCATTATACCCTCCGCAATAGAATGGAACAAGTCCTAAAATCCACTTTGACATGAACCATTTTCCCCCGGGATTTGGCCCCGGGATTTCGGAAAATTATAAAGTGACAACCCCGGCGATCTGCTGTATAATTTTCTATAAACAGGAAACCGTTTGAAGCTATTATTGTAAGGAAAACATTATGAAATTTCAGATCATGTGGAAGGACGCCGTTGTGGCAGATGTGGAAACCACAGCCGGTGAGGATCAGATAAAAGTCCACACCCATGAGGAATTCCCGGGATTTCTCTCCAACGCGAACAGCCGCCGGCGGATCTACGATTTTATTAAAAGCCGCTGTCCGGAAAGGGATCGTGGGGATATAAAGGAGATCTTGTCCGCTATGGGGCTCAGGGAATACGATCCCTGGAAAATTGTAAGGATCACCCATGGAGTAGACTGGGACGACTTTTACTGGCTCCGTTTCGAAAATGAGGATTTAACATGGAAGGACGTACGGGTACGGAAATAAAAAATTATACCATCGGAAAAGAATACGCCTTTGTCCAGAAGGCGAGCAGTAAAGGAACACAGGTAAAATATTATAAAGACGGATATTGGTATAAGATTGACAAATGCGGGTATGAAAGCATTTCGGAGTTCCTGGCCTCCCTGGTCTTGAAATACAGTAATGCAAAAGACTTTGTTGATTATGAGATCTGCAGGATCAATGGAGAGAGCGGATGCCGTTCCAGGAATTTCCTCCGCGAGGGAGAGGAATTCCTTACCTTTCAAAATCTTTATGAGATTTACTATGGCGGCAGTCTCAGCAACCGGATCTTTGAGCTGCGGGAGGTCAGAGAACGTCTTTCGTTTGTTACCGGCCTGCTGTACCAGATCTGTAAGATCGATGTTACGGATTATCTGAAAAAAATTTTATCCCTGGATATGCTGATCCTGAACGAAGACCGTCATTTCCATAATCTGGGTGTCATACGTTCAGGGAGCGCCTACCGGGAAGCGCCGATATTTGATAATGGTTACAGCCTGCTGTGCGATTATTCACGATATCCAGGTTTTTTAGGCAAGGATGAATTAGAGCTGGAGATCGAAAAGGCAGCGGCCTGTCCTTTTTCAGGAAGTTTTGAGCAGCAGGCCCTTGCAGCAGGATTCGGCTTAAAGATCGATTACGAAGGGCTGTATGCGGCATTGGAACAGGTGAACGACTGCAGAGGGAAACAGATCCTGCTGCTGCAGCTAAAACGATACAAAAGAATTTTAGAGTTTTAATAGAACACCCCGGAGCTGCAGCCTCCGGGGCTGAACTGGAAAGCTTTATACTCCGTAAGCGGGGGGCGTCCTGGGACAGCATGCCCATACCGGGCTTTACCATCAATGATATCGATGATGGCTTAGTAGAGAAATTTAAGATATTGGCCATAAAAAAAGGACGGATCGACCAAAGTGTCCTGACGGAATCAATTGCGGATAGTTGCCGGAAAACTGGCCGGTTGACAGCCTGATGTCGAAGCACGTATCCCGGCCTTACAATCCTTCTATCGCCAATGTTTATTATCTTGCGGGTTTTATTGAAAGCTGGGGACGGGGGATTGAAAAAATGTGCCGGGCATGTGAGGAGGACGGATCCCCACTCCCGGAATATACCATCCATCCAGGCGATATCATGATTCGTTTTACCGCTGCTGAAGACCGTATTGTACGTACTTCTATTAATAGGGTGACTGAGAGGGTGCCTGAGAAGGTGACTGAGAAGGTGACTGAGGCAGAGAAGGAGCTTCTTGGGCTTTTGCTCGAAGACCCAGCCTTTACCTATACGGTTTTAGCAGAAAAGCTCGGAGTTAGCCGTAAGACCGTTTCTGCAAGGATCCGTGAGTATTCCGTGGCTTCAGGGTTCTTCCGCAAATATCCGTTTTCTTTATTGAATATCCAAAATTGTGTGATAAGATATAGGTAGATAGTCTTACTTAGCGGAGGAAATTTATGTGCACGGAAACAAGTCTTGATCTGCGACACTTCT
>DXBU01000028.1 GCA_019116385.1 Candidatus Blautia faecigallinarum
ATTGAAAAGCCAGAAGATATATTCAAAGATCCTTATATTTTAGAGTTCACAGGCCTTCCTGAACTGGTTACTTATTCTGAAACAGAATTGGAAAACAAAATTATAGATAACCTGCAGAAGTTTTTACTGGAATTGGGAAGAGGATTTACTTTTGTCGGGAGGCAGGTTAGATTAACATTTGAAGAAGAACATTTCCGGGTGGACTTAGTATTTTACAATCGTTTACTCCGTTGTTTTGTATTGTTCGATTTGAAGATTGGTCAGTTAAAACATCAAGACATAGGACAGATGCAGATGTATGTTAATTATTATGATCGAAAAGTTAAATTGGATGATGAAAACTCAACAATAGGTATTATTATTTGCAAAGACAAGAAAGATGCTATTGTGGAAATGACTTTACCTGAAGATAATAATCAAATATTTGCAAGTAAATACGAAACAGTACTTCCAAGTAAAGAAGAATTGCAAAAATTGTTGGAAGACAAAAATTTTGAATAAAAAGTATGTGAATACTCAACAGGGTATTTTGTATCACGTTACGAATGATTTTTTTGAGGGTGGCTGATATTGAACGTATCAAAAGACACAAAGGAGAGAGATTATGGATCATTTTGAATTAGTATCAGAATACGCCCCTACCGGCGACCAGCCCCAGGCCATCGAAAAACTGGTAGAGGGTTTTAAAGAAGGAAATCAGTTTGAGACACTGCTGGGCGTTACCGGTTCGGGAAAGACCTTTACTATGGCCAATGTTATCCAGGCTATGAACAAGCCTACCCTGGTGCTGGCCCACAACAAGACCCTGGCGGCGCAGCTTTACGGAGAATTTAAAGAATTTTTCCCCAACAATGCGGTGGAATATTTCGTCTCCTACTACGATTATTATCAGCCGGAGGCATACGTGCCCTCCACAGACACCTATATTGCCAAGGACGCATCCACCAATGACGAGATAGATAAGCTCCGTCTTTCTGCGACCGCAGCTCTTTCCGAGCGCAGGGACGTGATCATCGTGGCCTCGGTGTCCTGTATTTACGGCCTGGGATCGCCCAAGGATTTCCAGGACATGATGATCTCGCTGCGTCCCGGGATGACCAGAGACAGAGACGAGGTTATCCGCAAACTGATCGACATCCAGTATACAAGAAATGAGATGGATTTCCACCGGGGCACCTTCCGGGTGAGAGGGGATGTGCTGGAGGTTTATCCGGCCAACTATACAGACCGGGCTGTGCGGATAGAATTTTTCGGAGACGAGATCGAACGGATCACGGATATCGATGTGCTTACCGGGGAGATCAAATGCGAAAATACCCATGTGGGGATTTTCCCGGCCTCCCATTATGTGGTTCCCATGGAGCAGATCCTGCGGGCAACAAAGGATATCGAGGAAGAATTGAAGCAGCAGGTGGAATACTTTAAAAGCGAGGATAAGCTCCTGGAGGCCCAGAGGATCTCCGAGAGGACAAACTTTGACATTGAGATGATGAAAGAAACCGGCTTCTGTTCGGGGATCGAGAACTATTCCCGCCATCTTTCCGGCCTGGAGCCGGGACAGCCGCCCTATACCCTGATGGATTATTTCGGGGATGATTTTCTGCTGATCATCGATGAATCCCACAAAACGATCTCTCAGGTGGGGGGAATGTTCGCGGGAGACCAGAGCAGGAAGCAGACGCTGGTGGATTACGGCTTCCGCCTTCCATCCGCAAAAGACAACCGTCCCTTAAATTTCCAGGAATTTGAGTCCAAGCTGGATCAGGTGATGTTTGTATCCGCAACGCCGGGGACCTATGAAGCAGAGCATGAGCTTTTAAGGGCGGAGCAGATCATCCGTCCCACCGGACTTCTGGATCCCAGCGTGGAGGTGCGTCCGGTAGAGGGACAGATCGATGACCTGATCGGAGAAGTGAACAAAGAGGTGGAGAAGCATAACAAGGTGCTGATCACCACCCTGACCAAACGTATGGCGGAAGACCTGACCGATTATATGAGAGATGTAGGCATCCGTGTCCGCTATCTCCATTCCGACATCGATACCCTGGAGCGGGCGGAGATCATCCGGGACATGCGCCTGGACGTGTTTGACGTCCTTGTGGGCATCAACCTTCTCCGTGAGGGACTGGATATCCCCGAGATCACCCTGGTGGCGATCCTGGACGCGGATAAGGAAGGATTCCTCCGTTCGGAGATCTCCCTGATCCAGACCATCGGCCGTGCCGCCCGCAACAGCGAAGGCCATGTGATCATGTATGCAGATACCATCACAGATTCTATGAGAAAAGCCATCCAGGAGACTGAGCGAAGACGCGCCATCCAGGAGAAGTATAACAAAGAGCATGGCATTACCCCGACTACCATCAAGAAAGCCGTAAGGGATCTGATCGCCGTTTCCAAGGCAGTGGCCAGGACCGAAGATAAGCTTAAGAAGGATCCGGAGTCTATGAGCCGCAAAGAGCTGACCAAGCTGATCCAGGATGTGGAAAAACAGATGCGCGCCGCCGCTGCGGACCTGAACTTCGAACAGGCCGCCGAGCTGCGTGACAAGATGCTGGAATTGAAGAAAAACCTTGCGGATATGGAGAAATAGACGGGAAGATCCATCATCATTCTCCCATGTGCATCTTGCGTGCTTTAAACTCCATGTGCTAAAATAAAAAAAACACATACGGAGAGTGGATAACAATGGGGGTTACCATAAACGATATCGCAGAGAAAACAGGCGTGTCCCGGGGGACTGTGGACAGAGCGCTGAACAACCGGGGAAGGATCGATCCCCAGGTGGCGGAGCGTATCCGGAAAGCAGCGGAAGAGATGGGCTACGTTCACAAAAAAAGAAAACGCACGGTAAAAAATAAAGGCCCTGTCCGGATCGGGGTGGTCACTCAGCTTGCGAAATCCTCCTTTATGATCGAAGTGGGACGGGGGATCGAAAAAGCAGCCCAGGAGCTTGGGGACAGAGGGATCCAGCTAGTGGTAAAACAGGGAATGTCCGTAGATGAACAGGAGCAGCTTGGCCTGATCGAAGAACTGGAAAAGGAAGGGATCAGCGGGCTTGCCGTTATGCCTGTGGACTGCGGGAGCATCCGCAGGAAACTGAACGCACTTACAGAGGAAAAGGGGATCCCTGTGGTCACCTTTAACTCGGATATCGTGGGTACCAGAAGGATCTGCTTTGTAGGCATGGATAACCGAAAAAGCGGAAGAACAGCGGCGGGACTTCTGGGGCTGCTTACCCGGGGCCGGGGAAAGATCCTGATCATTACCGGATATTTCAGCAATCATGTAGACAATCAGCGGGTGGATGGATTCGTAGAAGCTGTAAAAGAGAATTTTCCGGAAATAGAGATCGCAGGGGTCCATGGAAGCTTCGATGAGACGGCGGAAGTAGAGCGCATTGTGGAAAATTCCCTGAAAAACAGCGGAGATATCAGCGGGATCCTGGTGGTTTCCGGAGGACAGGCCGGAGTGGGGCTTGCTTTTGATAAATTAAAGCTTAAAAAACGTCCCTATGTAGTGATCTATGACCAGACGCGCAAAAACGAGAAGGCTCTCAGGGAGGATACCGTGGATTTCCTGATCGATCAGAACGGTTATGTGCAGGGATACCAGCCGCCCCATATCCTGGCCGACCTTCTTATAAAAGGGGAAAAACCGGAAAAAGAATACTGGTTCACAGATATCAATATAAAAACGAAATTCAACCTGTAAAAAAACGGATAAGAGGTTCCGAAAAAGAATGGCTCTTATCCGTTTCTGCTATTTAAAAACCGTCTACATGGTCGATGATGTCGGAAGCTTTTAAAGCCTGGCTGATAATATGCCGGACGCCTGGCGTGATATTCTGGGAAGCGGTCAGGTGAAAGGGCTTATTATCCAAAAAGGCATTAGACAGCTCATAGACGTAGTATTCGTCGTTTGTCTGCTCTTCGGCGAAGCACTCTCCCTTGCTGCGCATTTCCCGGGTGTCCTGATCCCTTCCTGCGGTCATATCTGCCAGCGCGCCCAGTATGACGCAGAAATGCTCTTCGTCCCAGGCAGACAGGTACATGCATTTGCAGAGCCCCTTAGTGAAAAAGGGATATCCGTGATAGCAGTCGATCAGCTCTTTAAAACGTGTACGGTGTCCGGAGCTTTCAAACATATTGGCAGCATCCAGCGCGTCGAAACATTTGTCCTTCCATTTCATGATCCTTTCCCCCTCCTGCATAAAATGAGTTGCCCGGCAAATGGGCATGAGACACAGCTATGTATGATAAAAATTATAATTGATAAGGTAGGAGAACTCAACATTTTTTTACGGTTTTCCGGGAATTTCTGCAGTTTTTCTTCTGCGGATCTTACCTGAAAATGCACGCATATTGCTGCGTGCTTTTATATGCGCATTTTTCATAAAACGTAAATGAAAAATTTGTAAATAATCACAGAAAATCAAAAGATAGGAGAAATGAATTGAAAAAAAGAGGAATGCGTGCTAAAATCAAAAACATGGAGAGAAACAAAATAAGCACGCAAATAGTAAAAAGCACGCAAAAAAGGAGGCGCGGTATGACCTATATTGAATTGGACGCCCAAAGGCCAATGGATCTGATCCTTCTGGGACGTGTGGCCATCGATCTTAATCCGGCCTATAACGACCAGGTGAAGGAAGAATTCAAACCCCTGAAGAAGGTCCATACCTTTGAGAAATTTGTGGGTGGCTCCCCGGCCAACATTGCAGTGGGGGTGACCCGGCACGGGATGAAGGCAGGTTTTATCGGAAAGGTTTCCGATGACCAGTTCGGGGAATTTGTTGTAGACTATTTTGACGAACAGGGGATCGATACTTCTCATATCACAAAATGTACCGGAGGAGAAAAGCTGGGTCTTACTTTTACAGAAATGCTTTCTCCCAGTGAGAGCAGCATCCTGATGTACCGCAATTCCATCGCGGATCTTCAGCTTCATGTGGACGATATTGACGAGGCTTACATAAAAAGCGCGAAAGCGATCCTGATCTCCGGCACGGCCCTGGCGGAAAGCCCTTCCCGGGAAGCTGCCCTGAAAGCGGTGATGCTGGCAAAAAGAAACGGTACCCGAGTGATCTTCGATATCGACTACCGGGCCTATAACTGGAAAAACCAGGATGAAATTTCCATTTATTATTCTATAGTGGCAAAAGAGGCGGATCTGATCATGGGATCCAGAGAGGAATTCGACCTGACGGAAAGACTGATCCGGCCGGGGATGACAGATGAAGAGAGCGCCGCATACTGGTGCGGGTGCAATGCAAAGATCCTGGTGATCAAACATGGGATGAAAGGCTCCCGGGCCTATACCCGGGACGGACAGAGCTTCGGAGTGAAACCCTTCCCTGTGACGGCCAGGAAAGGCTTCGGCGGCGGGGACGGCTACGGCGCAGGCTTCCTTTACGGCCTGTTTAAGGGCTGGGACCTGATCGACTGCCTGGAATTCGGCTCTGCGGAAGCCTCCATGATGGTCAGGAGCAATAACTGCTCTGATTCCCTTCCGGATACGGATACAGTTTTTGCATTTATAAAAGAAGAAAAAGAACAATTCGGCGAGATGGTCGCAAGAGAATAGGAGGGAAACCGTGAAAACAGTAAGAATGACCACCGCACAGGCAATCGTGCGTTTTTTGGATAATCAGTATGTTTCCATGGACGGGGTGGAAACCAAATTTGTGGAAGGCTTTTTTACCATCTTTGGACACGGCATTGCCGTAGGACTTGGCGAAGCTCTGGACTCTCATCCGGGAAACCTGAAGGTCTTTCAGGGGAGGAACGAACAGGGAATGTGCCATGCGGCCATAGCCTTTTCTAAACAGAGCAACAGAAAAAAGATCATCGCCTGCGCGTCTTCCATAGGACCTGGCGCTGCCAATATGGTCACCGCCTGCGCTACCGCTACCGTCAATAATATCCCGCTGCTGGTCTTTCCGGCGGACAGCTTTGCCTCCCGCCAGCCGGATCCGGTGCTGCAGCAGTTGGAGCAGAGCAGCAGCCTGGCGATTACCACCAACGACGCCTTTAAACCGGTATGCAAATACTGGGACAGGATCCTGCGTCCGGAGATGGTGATGACCGCGCTGATCAACGCTATGCGGGTCCTGACGGATCCGGCGGAGACCGGCGCCTGCTGTATCTCGGTCTGTCAGGATGTGGAAGGGGAGGCTTATGATTTCCCGGAATACTTTTTCCAGAAGAGAGTACACCGGATCACCCGTCCGGCGGCTGTAAGGGAAGAACTGGAGGATGTGGCGGCGGTCATCGAAAAGTCCCGGAAGCCCCTTCTGATCGTTGGCGGAGGCGTACGCTTCTCGGAAGCCGGCGAGACGGTAGAGAACTTCTGCCAGGAATTCGGGATCCCCTTCGGGGAGACACAGGGAGGAAAGAGCGCCTGCCGGTCCGGCCATCCCTTCTGCCTGGGCGGGATCGGAGTGACCGGGACCTATGCCTCCAATATCATCGCGAAAGATGCGGACGCAGTCATTGCTGTGGGAAGCAGGCTGTCCGATTTTACTACCAGCTCCAAGCATCTTTTCCAGAACGAGAAGGTACGGTTCGTCACTGTGAACAACTGCAGATACCATGCCTATAAGATGGATGCGGTCAAAGCGGTTGGAGACGCCAGAGCAACCGTAGAAGCGCTGGCGCAGATCCTCCGGGAACGGAACTATCATTCCGCATATACAAAAGAGATCGAAGAGGCAAAAGCGGCATGGGATAAAGAATGGGACCGTCTTGCCAATATCGCTTATACCGGGGAGGATTTCCAGCCCCTGATCAAGGCCAGGGATCCCCGTACCATACCGGAGTTTGTGAAACTGACCCATGGTGTGATCACCCAGACAGCAGCCCTTGGCACGATCAACAAGATCATCGATCCGGACGCCACGATCATTACGGCAGGAGGATCCCTGCCCAGTTGTATGCAGAGAATGTGGAAGACAGACAAACGGGGCGGCTATCACGCAGAATACGGCTATTCCTGCATGGGCTACGAAGTGGCTGCCACACTGGGCGTGAAGCTTGCGGAGCCGGATAAGGAAGTATACTGTGTGGTGGGAGATTCCAGCTTCCAGATGCTCCACAGCGAGATCATGACCATCATGCAGGAAAAGCAGAAGGTAAACATCCTGATCTTTGACAACTGCGGCTTCGGCTGTATCAACAATCTGGAAATGAACCATGGAATAGGAAGCCTTGCAACAGAATTCCGTTACACAGACGGCAAAAAGCCTTCTGGAGACCTTATCCCCGTGGATTATGCAAAAATCGGGGAAGGATATGGGCTGAAGACCTATACCTGCCGGACCATAGAAGAACTGAAGGATGCCCTTCTGGAGGGGAAAAAGCAGGAAAGAGCGTGCCTGTATGATCTGAAAGTGCTGCCCAAGACCATGACGGACGGATATGAATCCTGGTGGAATGTGGGCCTTGCGCAGGTATCGGAAAAAGAGTCCGTGCGGGAGGCATGGAAAGGTGTGGAAAACGGACGCAGGGAGTCCAGAGCATATTGACGGGAGGTATAAAAAATGCAGAAGGTATTTGGATATCCGGAATTTGACAGCAAGGGAGAAAAAATCCTGACGACCTATGAAAACGAATACAAAGAAATGGGAATGGATATCCGGGTTTACCGGATGAAGGAAGGGGAGGAGCGAAGCTTCTATAAGGAAGAGGAAGAAATGGCGGTGCTCCTTCTGGAAGGCTGTATCACTTATAAATGGAAGGGGCTGGAGAAAAAGGTCAGCAGAAAAGACGTATTTACCCAAGGCCCATGGTGCCTCCATGTATGCAGGGGACAGGAGGTCCGGATCGAAAGCGCGGCGGACACGGAGATACTGGTCCAGTGTACGAAAAATGACCGGGAATTTGACGCCCGTCTGTATGCGCCGGAGGATGCCCCCTGGAAGTATTCCTGCCAGGGAAAATTCGGGAATACCGCAAACAGGAGAGTGAATACCATCTTCGATCATGATATCGCTCCCTGTTCCAATATGGTTTTGGGAGAGGTGCTGAACGACAGAGGAAACTGGTCCGGATACCTGCCCCACAGACATCCTCAGCCGGAGGTTTATTATTTTAAATTCGACCGGCCGGAAGGCTTTGGCGCCAGCTTTGTGGGAGACGAGGTTTATAAAAGTGTGGAAGGAAGCTTTTCCGCGATTCCGGGAGGAAGACTCCATCCTCAGTCTGCGGCGCCGGGGTATCAGATGTATACCTGCTGGATGATCCATCATCTGGAGGGGAATCCCTGGCTTCAGACAGACCGGTGCGAGGATGACAGATATGTCTGGCTCCATGAGGCGGAGTTTTAGAAAAGAAAGGATGAGGTCATACATGGCAAGAGAATTTATCGTTCCGAAACAGATTTTTACGGGAGAAGGAGCTCTCAGAGCGGCGGAAAAGAACCTGAAGTCCTTTGGGAAAAAAGCTCTTATCGTGACGGATAAGGTGATGATCACTCTCGGTAACTGCAAAAAGGTAGAAGAAGCGCTGCGCGCTCAGGACATTGAATACTGTATTTATTCGGAAGTGACAGGAGAGCCTTCGGATGTGATGGTGGAAAACGGCCTTGAGATGTACCGGAGAGAAAACTGCGATTTTCTGATCGGGCTGGGCGGCGGAAGCCCAATTGACTGCATGAAAGCCATCGGGGTATTGGCAAATGCCGGGGGAAATATTTCCGGCTATCTTGGAAAGATCATCGATACAGCCCTTCCGCCAATGGCGGCGATCCCCACTACGGCTGGAACCGGATCCGAGGCAACACAGTTTACCATCATCACCGATACGAAGACAGAAGTGAAAATGCTGCTGAAGGGAAAGACGCTGATCCCGGATATGGCGGTGATCGATCCCCAGTTTACCATGACAGCGCCGCCAAAGATCACGGCGGCTACAGGGTTGGATGCCCTTTGCCATGCAGTGGAGGCTTATACCTCAAGAATGGCCCAGAGCCTTTCCGATACCTTTGCCCTTTCGGCTGTAAAGCGTATTTTCCAATACCTTCCCGTGGCCTATCAGGAAGGAAACTGCCAGGAGGCAAGAGTCCAGATGTCCATCGCGGCGCTGGAGGCAGGCATTGCTTTTAACAATTCCTCAGTGACGATCATCCACGGGATGAGCCGGCCTATCGGAGCATTATTCCATGTGGCCCACGGTCTGTCCAACGCTATGCTGATAAAAGAGTGCCTGGGATTTGCTCTGCCGGGGGCATACGAACGTTTCGGCGACCTGGGGAGAGCCATAGGAGCCGCCGGCGCGGAAGATTCCGATCAGGCGGCTGGGGAAAAATTCCTGGACAAGACCATAGAGCTTGTGAAAATGCTGGATATACCGGATCTTCGGGAATACGGGATCGATCAGGAGGAATTTTTAAGCCATGTGGATAAGATGGCCTTTGACGCCATGAACAGCGGAAGCCCGCAGAATACCAGACGTGATGTGACAGAAGCCGATGTAAAGGAATTATATAAAAATTTATGGAGGAGGACAAAATGATAAAGTTAGGAGTCATAGGAACAGGAAGGATCGGAAAGGTACATATCGAAGGGATCGCTCAGCTCCAGAATGCGTCGGTAAAAACAGCCGCCGATCCGTTTATGAACGAGCAGACTGCAGAATGGGCAAAAAGCATGGGCGTGGAGCATACGACTGGAGACTACAGAGAGATCCTGGCCGATCCGGAGATCGACGGAGTACTGATCTGCTCCTCCACAGACACCCATTCGCCCATTTCGCTGGAAGCAATAAAAGCCGGCAAGCATGTGTTCTGTGAAAAGCCCATTGATCATGACGTGAAAAAAATAAAAGAAGTGATCCAGGCTCTTAAGGGGACGAAGATCAGATACCAGGTAGGTTTTAACCGGCGTTTTGACCACAACTTTGAGGCTTTGCAGAAAGCGGTGGCTGCCGGCAGGATCGGAAAACCGGAGATCATCAAGATCACTTCCCGTGACCCGGAACCGCCCAGTATAGATTATGTAAAAGTTTCGGGAGGCATGTTCCTGGATATGACCATCCATGATTTTGATATGGTGCGTTTTCTGGCCGGCTGTGACGCGGAAGAGATCTATGTGCAGAGCGCAAACCTGGTAGATCCCAAGATCGGGGAGGCCGGGGATGTAGATACGGCGGTGATCACCCTTAAGATGGAAAACGGGGCCATCGCAGTGATCGATAACAGCAGGCGGGCGGCCTACGGCTATGACCAGCGGGCAGAAGTGTTCGGCTCTCTGGGAATGGCTGCTGTCTCCAACGACAGCGATTCCTCCCTGGTCATCAGCGGAGGAGAAGGCGTTACCGGAGAAAAACCTCAGTTTTTCTTCCTGGAACGGTATATGGAAGCATATAAAAAGGAGATCCGGGCGTTTGTAGAAGCCATAGAAAATGACAGGGAAACACCGCTGGATGTGTATGACGGCCTGAAACCGGTGCTGATGGGGCTGGCGGCTGACAGATCCCGGAGAGAACACCGTCCGGTAAGGATAGAAGAGATCAGTAAAGAGGAGGGGATTGGCTGATGTTTGACGAGACAAAAGTGAAGCTGGGGATCGCCCCCATCGGCTGGACCAACGACGATATGCCCGATCTTGGAGGGGAAAATACCTTTGAACAGTGTGTCAGTGAAATGGCACTGGCGGGATTTTCGGGGACAGAGGTAGGAAACAAGTATCCAAAAGATCCCCAAAAACTGAAAAAAGCCCTTGAACTCCGCCATATGCAGATCTGCAACCAGTGGTTTTCCGGTTTTCTGCTGACAAAGGATTTTGAAACGGTAGAAAAGGATTTCCGCAGCCAGCTTTCCTTCCTGAAAGAAATGGGCGCAAAGATCATCGGCGTGTCCGAACAAAGCTACAGTATCCAGGGACAGATGGAGACGCCGGTGTTTGGAAGGAAAAGGGTGCTGAAGGATGAGGAATGGGAACCGCTCCTTACCGGTCTGGACCGTCTCGGGAAGATCGCCAAAGAAGAGTATGGGATCTCTCTTACCTATCATCACCATATGGGTACGGTGATCCAGGACGCCTGGGAGGTGGACCGCCTTATGGAAAACACAGATCCCCGGTATGTGAGCCTTCTGTATGATACCGGACATTTCGCATACTGCGGAGTGGATCCTCTTGAGATGGTCAGAAAATATACGGACAGGATCCGCCATGTGCATTTAAAAGATATCCGTCCGGAGATCGTGGAGAAAGTAAAGAAAGAAAATCTGAGCTTCCTGGCTGGGGTGAGACTTGGCGCTTTCACTGTCCCGGGAGACGGCTCCATTGATTTCCCGCCCATCTTCCAGACACTTTCGGAAGCGGGATACGAAGGATACCTTCTTGTGGAGGCAGAACAGGATCCGCAGAAGGCGAACCCTCTGGAGTATGCCGTCAAAGCAAGAAAATACATCAAAGAAACGACAGGGCTATAACGGCCGTTCTTATGAGCTGCGGATCTTTCGGGGTCTGCAGCTTATTATTATATATAGAAGGAATTTGTGAAAAAAATAAAAAAAACACAAGAATTATATTGACAAACAGAAACAACAGTGCTATCTTAAACCATAGATGTTAGCACTCCCAATAGCTGAGTGCTAACAATCAAAAAGGAAAGGAGCTGAGCAGATGGAGGATGTGTTGGATGACCGCAAAAAGCGTATTTTAAAAGCCATCATCAAAACTTACCTGGAAACCGGAGAGCCGGTGGGTTCAAGGACGATTTCCAAGTACACAGACCTGAACGTAAGCTCGGCCACCATCCGAAACGAGATGTCAGACCTGACAGACCTGGGCTACATCATCCAGCCTCATACGTCGGCGGGCAGGATCCCTTCCGATAAAGGCTACCGTCTCTATGTAGATGAGATGATGCAGGAAAAGGAAGAAGAGATCTCAGAGATCCGGAATCTCATGATAGAGAAAACGGATAAACTGGAAAAGGTCTTAAAGCAGGTCGCAAAGGTACTGGCCTCCAACACAAACTACGCGGCAATGGTTTCCGTACCTCAGTACAGCGGGAGCCGCCTGAAATTCATCCAGCTTTCCAGAGTCAACGAACTCCAGCTGGTGGCGGTGGTCGTCTGTGAGGGAAATGTCATCCGCAACCAGATCATCGATCTGGACGAAGAGATGGATGATGAAACGATCCTGAAATTAAATCTTCTTCTGAATACCAACCTGAACGGCCTTCCTATCCAGGATATCAACCTGGGGATGATCGCCAGACTGAAAGAGCAGGCAGGTATACACAGCGGAGTGGTCGCCACGGTACTCGACGCGGTAGCGGCTACCATCCAGGTGGATGAAGAAGATCTGGAAATCTATACATCGGGGGCTACGAACATATTTAAATATCCGGAGCTTGCGGATAAGAGCAGGGCAAGCGGCCTGATCTCAGCCTTTGAGGAAAAACAGCAGCTTGTGGATCTGGTAAAAGACAGTATGTCCGACTCGGAAAACACCGGCGTCCAGGTTTACATCGGCGATGAGATGCCGATCAAGACCATGAAGGACTGTTCGGTGGTCACCGCAACCTACGAGCTGGGAAACGGGATGCACGGGACCATCGGCATCATCGGACCCAAGCGGATGGATTACGAAAATGTGGTTGATAGCCTGAAAACATTAAAAGTCGAGCTTGATCACGTATTTAAAAAGAAAACTTAGAAAGGCGGTTGAGAAAGCGTGTCAGAAGAAAATAAAAATACATCTGAAGTACAGGAAGAGGTGAAGGAAACTCAGGCAGATCCGGCCGGAGAAGCAGAAGCTTCCAAAGAGGAAGCACAGGCAGAGCCTCAGGAGGCCCAGGAGAAAGACACATCCGGGGAAGCTTCAGAGGAAACCGACGGAGCGGAGGATAAGCCGGAGGGAAAAACAAAAGCTTCCTTCTTCGGAAAAAAGAAAAAAGAAAAAGACAAAAAAGATCAGCAGATCGAAGAGCTGACCGACCGTCTCAAACGCAGCATGGCAGAATTTGATAATTTCCGGAAGCGCACAGAAAAGGAAAAGGCAAGCATGTATATCATCGGCGCCAAGGAGATCATCGAGAAGATCCTTCCGGTGGCCGACAATTTCGAGAGAGGTCTGGCCCAGGCCGCAGAGGGCGACGCCTTTGCGGAAGGCATGAAAATGATCTACAAGCAGATGATGACCACTCTGGAAGATCTGGGCGTGAAGCCCATCGAGGCAGTAGGAAAAGAATTCGATCCCAATTTCCATAACGCTGTGATGCATGTGGAAGATGAATCCGTAGGTGAGAACATTGTAGTGGAAGAACTCCAGAAAGGCTACACCTACAAAGATTTCGTCATCCGCCACAGCATGGTAAAAGTTGCAAATTAGAAGACAATTCATTTAAATAAATCAGGAGGAATAACATCATGGGAAAAATCATTGGTATTGACTTAGGTACAACAAATAGCTGTGTAGCCGTAATGGAAGGCGGACAGCCTACAGTTATCGCAAATACAGAAGGCTCCAGGACCACACCGTCAGTTGTGGCGTTTACAAAGACCGGAGAACGTCTGGTAGGCGAGCCTGCAAAACGTCAGGCAGTTACAAACGCAGAAAGGACCATCTCTTCTATTAAGAGAGAAATGGGCACCGATTACCGTGTGACCATCGACGGCAAGAAATATTCTCCCCAGGAGATCTCCGCTATGATCCTTCAGAAACTGAAAAAGGACGCAGAAGATTATCTGGGAGAAACCGTAACAGAAGCCGTTATCACCGTACCTGCTTACTTTAACGACGCACAGCGTCAGGCGACAAAGGATGCAGGAAAGATCGCAGGCCTGGATGTAAAACGTATCATCAACGAGCCTACAGCGGCAGCCCTTGCTTACGGACTTGACAACGAAAAAGAACAGAAGATCATGGTATACGACCTTGGCGGCGGTACTTTCGATGTTTCCATCATCGAGATCGGCGACGGCGTTATCGAGGTTCTCTCCACAGCCGGAAACAACCGTCTGGGCGGCGATGACTTCGACCAGAAGATCACAGACTATATGCTCTCCGAGTTCAAGAGAAACGAAGGCGTTGACTTAAGCGGCGATAAGATGGCAATGCAGAGACTGAAAGAAGCGGCAGAAAAAGCCAAAAAAGAGCTTTCTTCCGCAACCACCACAAACATCAACCTGCCGTTCATCACAGCGACTGCAGAAGGTCCGAAGCACTTCGACATGAACCTGACAAGAGCAAAATTTGATGAACTGACACATGACCTTGTAGAAAAGACAGCAGAGCCGGTACGCCGTGCATTGTCTGACGCGGGCATCACCGCTTCCGAACTGGGCCAGGTACTTCTGGTAGGCGGTTCCACACGTATCCCTGCTGTACAGGATAAAGTAAAACAGCTGACTGGCAAAGAGCCCAGCAAGTCTCTGAACCCGGATGAGTGTGTTGCCCTGGGTGCTTCCGTACAGGGCGGCAAGCTGGCAGGAGACGCCGGCGCAGGGGATATCCTCCTTCTGGACGTTACGCCGCTGTCACTGTCCATCGAGACCATGGGCGGCATCGCCACCCGTCTGATCGAAAGAAATACTACGATCCCTACCAAGAAGAGCCAGATCTTCTCTACCGCAGCAGACAATCAGACTGCCGTAGATATCAACGTAGTACAGGGCGAGCGTCAGTTCGCAAGGGACAACAAGTCCTTAGGCCAGTTCCGTCTGGATGGGATCCCGCCTGCACGCCGCGGCGTTCCGCAGATCGAGGTTACTTTTGATATCGATGCCAATGGTATCGTAAATGTATCCGCCAAGGATCTGGGAACCGGAAAAGAACAGCACATCACCATCACAGCAGGTTCCAATATGTCTGACGACGAGATCAACAGAGCCGTAAAGGAAGCAGCTGAGTTTGAGGCACAGGATAAGAAACGTAAAGAAGCCATCGATACAAGAAACAACGCAGATTCCATGGTATTCCAGGTTGAGAATGCCCTGAAGGAAGCCGGCGATAAGCTGGATGCAAACGATAAGGCGGCTGTGGAAGCTGATCTGAACGCACTGAAGGATCTCCTTTCCCAGACAGCAAATGTAGAAAGCATGACAGACGCCCAGGTGGCAGACATCAAGGCTGCTCAGGAAAAGATGATGGAAAGCGCCCAGAAGCTCTTCTCCAAGATGTATGAGCAGACACAGGGCGGCGGCCAGGCCGGACCGAACCCGGGCAACATGGGCGGCGGCGCTTCCCAGAACAGCGGAAACGAAGCTGGCTATGGCGACGATGTAGTAGATGCGGACTACAAAGAAGTCTAAGGAAACAGACAACAAAGTATAGGAATGGATAATCATGGCTGATAAAAGAGATTACTATGAGGTCTTGGGCGTTTCCAAAAACGCAGACGAGGCAGAATTAAAAAGAGCATATCGTAAATTAGCCAAAAAATATCACCCGGATGTAAATCCGGGTGATAAAGATGCAGAAGCGAAATTCAAAGAAGCTACAGAAGCATATACTGTGCTCAGCGATCCGGATAAGAGAAGGCAGTATGACCAGTTCGGCCATGCCGCCTTCGAAAACGGAGGAGGCGGAGCCGGCGGCTTTGGCGGTTTCGACTTCAGCGGCGCGGATATGAGTGATATCTTCGGGGATATTTTTGGCGATTTATTTGGCGGCGGGAGAAGACGTGCCAATAACGGCCCTATGAAGGGAGCAAATCTGCGTGCACGGATCAATATCACCTTTGAAGAGGCGATATTTGGCTGCGAGAAAGAATTAGAGATCGTATTAAAGGATGAGTGCGCCCAGTGCCATGGAACCGGTGCAAAACCGGGAACACAGCCGGTTACCTGTCCGAAATGTAATGGAGAAGGCCAGATCGTATATACCCAGCAGTCCATGTTCGGCATGGTGCGGAATGTACAGACCTGTCCGGAGTGCCACGGAACTGGAAAAGTGATCCGGGAAAAATGCAGCGCATGCCGGGGAACCGGTTATACTTCATCCAGAAAGAAGATCCAGGTATCGGTACCGGCAGGTATTGACAATGGACAGAGCATCCGGATCCGGGACAAAGGAGAACCGGGAACCAATGGAGGCCCAAGAGGTGATCTTTTGGTAGAAGTAAATGTTGCCCGCCATCCCATCTTCCAGAGACAGGATATGAACATTTTCTCCACAGCTCCCATCACTTATGCCCAGGCGGCCTTAGGCGGCGATGTGCGCATCAATACGGTGGACGGGGAGATTACTTACGAAGTAAAGCCAGGTACACAGACAGATACCAGGATCCGTTTAAAAGGCAAGGGAGTTCCTTCTCTGCGCAATAAAAACATCCGGGGCGATCACTATGTGACTTTGGTGGTACAGGTTCCTACCAACCTGAACGAAGAGGCAAAAGAAGCTCTGCGCCGTTTCGACGCAGCCTGCGGAAACCGGCCCTATCCAAAGGATTCTGAGGAAAAACCAGAGAAGAAGAAAAAAAGCTTCATGGATAAGCTGAAGGAAACCTTTGAAGAGTGAATTTTATAAAAATCAGCAAAATATTTTTTCGGAAAAGAGGGTTACCCTCTTTTCTTTTTTTTGGTATTCGTGTATAGTAAGAAATAGCGGCCTTATGTGAGGATAAGAACTATTTTATGAAAAGGAGAGCTTATGAGCGCGGGAATCGTACTGCAGCAGATGGTGATCATTTTTCTGCTGATCATGACAGGATATATAGCATATAAAAAAGGAATCGTGCAGGATAAAGCCGCCAAAGGCATTTCCGCCCTTGTGGTGAATATATGCAACCCAGCCCTGCTGGTGAGAAGCGCTTTTGATCATGATGCTTCTATTACCTACGATAAGCTTTTCTATGCAGTGCTGGGAGGGGCCATCCTTTATGCGGTCCTGTTTTTGGCATCCTGGCTGCTGCCCAAAGCCCTGAAGATCGAAGAAAAATGGAGAAAACATTATTCGATGATGTGCCTTTTCGGGAATACGGGATTTATCGGGATCCCCCTGGTGTCGGCAGTCTTTGGCGAGCATGCGGTGATCTATGTGGCCGTTTTTAACGCCTATTTCAATCTTATCTTTTATACATACGGGATCTGGCTTGCTGACGGAGGAAAAAATTCTTTTTCCTTTAAAAATTTTTTGAATGTAGGTAATCTGGCGATCGTCCTGACCATCGTTATTTTTGCATTTCAGATCCAGCTTCCTGAGGTGCTTACCAGTACCGTGAATTACATGGCAGATACCACCACTTTCCTTGCCATGGTAGTGATCGGCATCTCCCTGGCAAGAACGGATCTGAAGTCCATTTTGTCAGGAGGAAAGATGTATGGGTTTATTGCCCTGAAATTTTTATTGCTTCCGATAGCAGTGAGCTTTTTGCTCCGCCTGGTGATCAAGGATGAGGTAGTATACGGCGTGACCATCCTTATGGCGGCGGTACCGGTGGGAAATCTTCCCCTGATGCGGGTAGAAGAAACAGGAGGCGACGGCACTATGCTGTCAAAGGGGATTATTTTAAGCACCGTGCTGTCTTTGGTTACCATACCGGTTGTGACTTTGTTTGTTTAAGAAAGAATAGGAGATTGGATACATGAAATGGAATCGTTTTACTCTGAAAACGAAAACAGAAGCAGAAGACATGGTGATCTGTACACTGGCAGAAGAGGGAATAGAAGGGGTGGAGATCCAGGACAAACAGCCCCTCACCCAGGAAGACAAAGCCCAGATGTTCGTGGATATTATGCCGGAAGGGCCGGAGGATGACGGGATCGCCTACCTGAACTTTTATCTGGATGAGGATGCTGATAAGGAGGAGATCCTTGGCAGAGTGCGCAAAGCCCTGGATGGCCTGAAGGAATATATGGACATAGGCGACGCCACCATTGAGGAATCCCAGACCGAGGACAAGGACTGGATCAACAACTGGAAAGAATACTTTCATCAGTTTTACGTGGATGATATCCTCATTGTTCCCTCCTGGGAAGAAGTGAAAAACGAAGACCGGGATAAGATGATCCTGCATATTGATCCAGGAACTGCCTTTGGGACCGGAATGCACGAGACCACCCAGCTGGTGATCCGCCAGCTGAAAAAATATGTGACAAAGGGCGCAAAGATCCTGGATGTGGGAACCGGAAGCGGTATCCTTGGGATCGTTGCCTTAAAGCTGGGAGCCGAGAAAGTGACCGGTACGGATCTTGATCCCTGCGCGGTTTCCGCTGTGGCGGAGAATAAGGAGGCAAACGGTATCCCGGAGGAAGCGTTTACCATGATGATCGGAAATATCATTGACGACAAAAACGTGCAGGATCAGGTGGGATACGAGGCCTATGACATCGTGGCAGCCAATATCCTTGCAGATGTGCTGGTACCCCTTACGCCGGTAATTGTCAACCATTTGAAAAAAGGCGGTTATTACCTTACCTCCGGGATCCTGGATGTTAAGGAAGAAGTTGTGTGCGAAGCGGTAAAAAAAGCAGGCCTTACCCTGGTGGAAGTGACAAGGCAGGGAGAATGGTGCTGTGTTACAGCCAGAAAGGACTGAGAGATGCAGCGTTTATTTGCCCAGCCTTTCCAGATCGATGAAGAGAACCATCATATATCCATCACCGGAGAAGATGTGAACCATATCAAAAACGTGCTGCGCATGAAGCCGGAGGATGAGGTATGGGTCAGCGATGGAGAAAATAAGGAATACCACTGCCGGATCCAATCCCTTTGCCGGGAGGAGGTCCTTTTGGAAATTTTGTATGTACAGGAGACCGATTATGAGCTTCCGGGAAAACTGTGCCTGTTTCAGGGACTCCCCAAGGGGGACAAAATGGAACTGATCATCCAGAAAGCAGTGGAACTGGGGGTATCTCAGATCATTCCTGTAGAGACGAAGCGCTGTGTAGTCAGGCTGGATGAAAAAAAGGCAGAAAAAAAGACCGCCCGCTGGCAGGAGATCGCCAAAAGTGCGGCCAAACAGTCCAAAAGAATGAAAATTCCCAAAGTGGGCCCGGTAATGTCTCTAAAGGAAGCTCTTTCCTATGCAGGAGAACTAGACGTGTGCCTGATCCCCTATGAACTGGCCAGAGGAATGGAAGAGACAAAAAAGATCATCCAGGCTATCCAGCCGGGAGAAAGCATCGGTATTTTTATCGGACCGGAGGGCGGATTTGCGCCGGAAGAGGTAGAAGCCGCCGCTGCTATCGGAGCAAAGCCCATTACGCTGGGCAGGAGGATCCTGCGCACAGAAACAGCCGGGCTTGCCATTTTGTCGGTTTTGATGTTCCGTCTGGAAGGAGAAGAACCGGAAAGGAACTAGATTTGGAGGAAACTTATGGAAGCATATTTTGACAATTCTGCTACCACCCGGTGCTATGAGTCGGTAAAAGATATTGTGGTGAAGACCATGATGGAGGACTATGGAAATCCCTCTGCCATGCACCAGAAAGGCGTGGAGGCGGAACAATATATAAAAAAGACTGCCGGGATCCTGGCGGATCTTTTGAAGGTAAAGGAAAAGGAGATCCTGTTCACCTCCGGAGGAACAGAATCCAACAACCTTGCCCTGATCGGCGGCGCTCTGGCTAATAAAAGAAGGGGGCAGCACATTGTGACCACCGCAGTGGAGCACGCCGCGGTGAGCCAGCCCCTGGAATTTCTCAAGGAGCTGGGCTTTGAAGCAACCGTGGTCCCTGTGGACCGCCGGGGCGTGGTAAAGCTGGATGCTTTGGAGGCGGCTCTTAGGGAAGATACCATACTGGTTTCCGTAATGTATGTAAACAATGAGGTGGGTGCGGTGATGCCCATTGAGGAGATCAGCCGTCTTGTGCACCAGCATTGTCCCTATGCTCTTTTTCATGTGGATGCCATCCAGGCCTTTGGAAAATACAGGATCTATCCTAAGAGATCCGGGATCGATCTTTTAAGTGTGAGCGGACACAAGATCCATGGCCCCAAGGGCGTGGGTTTTTTATACATCAGTGAAAAGGCTAAGGTACAGCCTTTGATCTTAGGAGGCGGACAGCAGGGGGGAATGCGTTCCGGTACGGACAATGTGCCGGGTATCGCAGGACTGGGCGCAGCCGCCAGGGAAATATACGAGGACTTTGACAGCAAAGTGCAGCACCTCTATGAACTGAAGGAACATATGGCCCGGGGGCTTTCTTCCCTGGAGGATGTGGTCTTAAACGGCATGGAAACAGCCGATGGAGCCCCCCATATCCTCAGCGCAAGTTTTCTGGGAGTCCGCAGTGAAGTACTCCTTCATACATTGGAGGAACGGAACATTTATGTATCGGCAGGAAGCGCCTGCTCCAGCCACAAAAGAAAGGGCAGCAGCACCCTTACTGCCATGGGTATGGATCCCGGTCAAAGGGAGAGCACCCTGCGCATCAGTTTTTCTGAAGAAAATACCTTGGAAGAAGTGGATTACTGCCTGGGCGTGCTTAAAGAAGTGCTGCCTATGCTGCGCAGATACGCCCGGCATTAAGAAGGAGGGAAACGATGATATTTCATGCTTTTTTGATCAAGTACGCGGAGATCGCCATCAAAGGAAAGAACCGCTATCTTTTTGAGGATGCACTGGTGAAACAGATCCGCACGGCCCTGTCGAGAGTAGAGGGCGAGTTTCAGGTGACCAAGGAACAGGGCAGAGTCTATGTATTTTGCCCGGAACGCTATGATTTTCAGGAGGCTTGTGAAGCCCTGCAGAAGGTATTCGGCATAGTGGGGATCTGCCCGGTAGTCATTTACGAAGACCAGGGATTTGAGCAGATGGCACAGGATGTGTGCGCCTACATGAAAGAACGGTATCCGGATTACGAAGGTACCTTTAAGGTTTATACCAGAAGAGCCAAAAAGTCCTATCCTATGACCTCCATGGAGGTAAGCGCAGAACTGGGCGGCCGGATCCTGGATCTGTTTCCCAGGGCTTCGGTTGACGTACACCAGCCGTCTATGACCCTTTCTGTGGAAATCCGGGAAAAAATCTATGTTTATTCGGAAACCCTTCCCGGACCGGGAGGTATGCCGGTGGGAACCAACGGAAAAGCCATGCTCCTTCTGTCCGGCGGGATCGACAGCCCGGTAGCCGGCTATATGATCGCCAAAAGAGGGGTAAAGATTGAAGCGGTATATTTCCATGCACCCCCTTATACCAGTGAACGGGCAAAACAAAAAGTGGTGGATCTGGCAAAACTGGTAGCAAGATACAGCGGCCCCATCCGCCTTTATGTGGTAAACTTTACAGATATCCAGCTTTATATTTATGACCAGTGTCCCCATGAAGAACTGACTATCATTATGCGCCGGTATATGATGCGTATTGCAGAGCATTTTGCCCAAAAAGACAATTGTCTGGGACTGATCACAGGCGAGAGCATCGGCCAGGTGGCAAGTCAGACCATGCAGAGCCTGGCGGCCACAAACGAGGTATGCACTATCCCGGTCTACCGTCCGGTCATTGGTTTTGATAAACAGGAGATCGTAGAGATCGCCAGAAAGATCGATACCTTTGAGACTTCGATCCTGCCCTATGAGGATTGCTGCACCATTTTTGTGGCAAAACATCCGGTGACAAAGCCCAATTTGAATGTGATACACCGTTCCGAGGGCAAACTGGCGGAAAAGATAGACGAGCTTGTGGAAGAAGCGATCCGGACAGCGGAGATCATAGAAGCAGAATAACAGGAAAACCCGGATAAAAAAACAGAGGAACTTTTCGTTCCTCTGTTCCGGTTATGTCTATGATTCAAAATTATTCGGTCACATATTTGGATACAACAGCCATTACATCATCCAGAGCAGAACCGTCTGCGTGAATGTTCAGATCGATGGGCTTGGAAAGATCCAGGCTGAAGATGCCCATGATAGATTTTGCATCGATTACGTATCTTCCGGATACAAGGTCAAAATCGCAGTCGAATTTGCTGATTTCGTTTACAAATGCTTTCACTTTATCAATAGAGTTCAGTGAGATTTTTGCTGTTTTCATTGTGAGAACCTCCCTTAAAAGAATTAGTATCACAGCAGCCAGGCTTTGCCTCTGCTGTTTTCTTACAATCATCATCTTACCTGTCCGCCTATTAAAAGTCAAGGTGAAAAGAGTTAAAAATTAGCAGAAGAATTAGTGAAAATGTATAAAAAATACACGAAGAGGTAGAGTATGAAGAAAAAAGTAGCGTTTCATAATCTTGGCTGCAAGGTAAACGCCTATGAAACCAATGCCATGCAGGAACTCCTTAAGAATGCAGGCTATGAGATCGTGCCTTTTTTGCCGGGAGCGGACATCTATCTGATCAATACCTGTACGGTTACGAATATAGCGGACAGAAAATCCCGTCAAATGCTCCATAAAGCAAAGAAAATGAATCCGGATGCTATCGTAGTGGCAGCGGGATGCTATGCACAGATGGACACAGACAAGCTCTGTGAAGACGGGACCGTAGATCTGATCCTTGGAAACAATCAGAAAAAGAATCTTGTGGAGATCCTTCAGGAATACGAAAAGGAACATTTGAAAAAAGCCCATGTGATCAAGATCAACCAGACCAAAGAATACGAGGAACTGGAAATCCATTCAACGGCAGAGCATGTAAGGGCCTATATCAAGGTGCAGGACGGCTGCAACCAGTTTTGTACTTATTGTATCATTCCCTATGCAAGAGGGCGGGTGAGAAGCCGCAGGGCGGAACAGGTGGTAAAAGAAGTAGAGGATCTTGCCCGGAAAGGCTACAAAGAAATCGTGCTGACAGGGATCCATTTAAGCTCTTACGGAGTGGACTTTGGGGAAGGCGGGAAAGAAGATCTTCTTTCCCTGATCCGGGAAGTCCATAAGGTAGAGGGGATCCGCAGGATCCGTCTGGGCTCTTTAGAGCCGGGGATCGTTACCGAGGAATTTGTGAAAGGGATCGTTTCCCTTGAGAAAGTATGTCCGCATTTTCACCTGTCCCTGCAAAGCGGCTGCGACCGGACCCTGGAGAGGATGAACCGCCGTTACCGCAGCAGAGAATATGCGCAGCGCTGCGCGCTCCTGCGTAAGTATTATCAAAATCCGGCGCTGACAACAGATATTATCGTGGGCTTTCCTATGGAAACAGAGGAGGATTTCCTTGCATCCTTCCATTTTGCAGAAGAGATACGCTTTTACGAGACGCATATTTTTAAGTATTCCAGAAGGCAGGGGACAAAGGCGGCGTCTATGGAGGGCCAGGTACCGGAAAGGGTGAAAAGCAGGCGGAGCGAACAGATGCTCCTCCTTCATGAAAAACGTTCCCGTGAATACGAAGAGGCTATGCTTGGGAAAAAATTGGAAATACTTTTGGAAGAAGAGGTAAAAAAAGACGGGACGCCCTACCTGATCGGACACAGCAGAGAATATATAAAAACAGCAGTGAAAGCAGGAGAAGGCTATCAGGTAAACGATATTGTCACCGTAAAAGCAGCGGGATTTTTGGAGGATCATCTGTTGCTTGGGATACCGGCAGAAAGGTGAGGAAAAGGGATAAGAAAAAGTTTTCATTGTATTTTATTTAGAAGTATATTAAAATAGAAAAGAAATAAAAGTAAGGACGTGAGAGAAAATGGCAGAGAATAATCTGGGAAATACACAGTATTTTAGGACAAAGCCAGAGCAGGAGCTTGATGTAAAGGAAGTATTGGACCTGGTTTATAATGCAATGGATGAGAAAGGCTACAATCCGGTAAATCAGATCGTAGGCTATATTATGTCCGGAGATCCTACTTATATCACCAGCCATAAGGGTGCCAGAAGTATGATCATGAAGGTCGAGCGGGACGAACTGGTAGAGGAGCTTTTAAACGAGTACATCAAGAACAAATCCTGGGAACGCTGACCATGCGGATCCTTGGATTAGATTATGGGTCGAAGACCGTAGGCGTGGCGGTGAGCGACCCGCTGGGACTTACTGCCCAGGGACTTGAAACGATCTGGCGTAAAAAAGAAAATCAGCTTCGCCGGACCCTGGCACGCATAGAAACACTGGTTTCGGAATATCAGGCAGAGCGTATTGTGGTAGGATATCCGAAAAACATGAACAACACAATAGGGGAACGGGCGCAGAAGGCATTGGAATTTAAAGAGCTGCTGGAACGGCGGACGGGTCTGCCTGTTGTTATGTGGGACGAGCGGCTGACTACAGTGGAGGCCAACCGTACCCTGATGGAAGCCGGAGTTCGCCGGGAAAACCGGAAGCAATACCTGGACGAACTGGCTGCGGTTTTTATTTTGCAGGGATATTTGGATTCCCTGTCAGCAAGATAAGGAAGAACACCATGGAAAAAATCAAATTTCAATCAGATGACGGAACCGTTACGGAATTTTTCGTAGAAGAACAGACGAGGATCCAGGGAACGCCATATTTACTTGTGTCTGATTCCAAAGAGGAAGAAGCAGCTGCGTATATATTGAAGGATGTATCCGAGGATACCAGCCTGGAAGCCTGCTATGAAATGGTAGAAGACGAGGAAGAACTTCAGGCTGTTTTTAAAGTATTCGAGCAGATGCTGGAAGATGTAAACCTGGAAATGTAAAACAGAAATGGTGCGATTTTTTCTATTTATCCGGTGAATGATCAAATTCGTGATTCGATGTAAATATGAAAACAGAGAAAGGATAATGTGCTGCCTAAATCTGCGGCACATGTGTATTTCGTATGCTTAAAAATTGAAAGGATGAATAGGAAAATTGCCCGCAAATACAAGAATTTGGAGGTGCAATTTGAAAAACGAAAATAACGAAAATCATTATAAAAAAAGCAGCGGAAACAAAGAAGCCAACCAAAGAAAACAGGTGGCGAGACAAAAAAATAATAAATACAGACAGCAGAAATCCAATCCTTCCATTAAGCGGAATGATAAAACGCCGGGCAAGCAGGCACTGCTTTCCTCAGTAAAGCCTGTGGGCCGCCGGGGACGGAAAGTTTCCTCAAAGCTTAAGGTCATTCCTTTGGGAGGCCTGGAGCAGATCGGATTGAATATTACAGCTTTTGAATATGGAGATAGTATAGTAGTAGTAGACTGCGGACTGTCTTTTCCGGAAGATGATATGCTGGGGATCGACCTGGTGATACCGGATGTTACTTATTTAAAGGAAAATATTTCCAAAGTAAAAGGCTTCGTGATCACCCATGGACATGAAGACCACATCGGGGCACTGCCTTATGTGCTCAAAGAGGTCAATGTCCCCATCTACTCCACCAAACTCACCCTTGCCCTGATCACCAATAAGCTGAAAGAACACAACCTGGTGCGCAGCACCAAACTAAAGGAAGTAAAGCACGGGCAGGTGATCAACCTGGGAGAATTTTCTATTGAGTTCATCAAGACCAACCACAGTATCCAGGATGCTTCGGCCCTGGCCATCTATTCCCCGGCAGGGATCGTGGTCCATACAGGAGACTTCAAAGTAGACTATACCCCTGTATTTGGAGATGCCATCGACCTGCAGCGCTTTGCAGAGATCGGCAAAAAAGGGGTTCTGGCCCTGATGTGCGACAGTACCAACGCGGAGCGGGCAGGCTTTACCATGTCGGAGCGTACCGTGGGGAGGGTTTTTGACAACCTGTTCAATGAATACAGGACCAACCGTATCATCATCGCTACATTCGCATCCAATGTGGACCGGGTGCAGCAGATCATCAATACGGCATACCGGTTTGGCAGAAAGGTAGCTGTGGAAGGCAGGAGCATGGTAAATGTCATTACCACTGCCTCAGAGCTGGGCTATCTGCGCATTCCGGAAAACACGCTGGTGGAGATCGACCAGGTGAAAAATTACCCCGACGACCAGATGGTGCTGATCACCACCGGAAGCCAGGGAGAATCCATGGCAGCTCTGTCCAGAATGGCGGCAAATATCCACAAAAAGATCACCATCAAGCCCAACGATACTATTATTTTCAGCTCCAATCCCATACCTGGAAACGAAAAAGCGGTTTCCAAGGTGATCAATGAGCTTTCTATGAAGGGCGCCAAGGTGATCTTCCAGGATGTGCATGTTTCCGGACATGCCTGTCAGGAAGAAATCAAGCTGATCTATTCTCTGGTACGGCCGAAATATGCAGTGCCGGTCCATGGAGAATACCGTCATCTGACCGCACAGAAGCATATTGCCGAGGACCTGGGCATTCCCAAGGAAAATATCTTTATTCTTTCTTCCGGAAATGTCCTGGAGATGGACCAGCAGAGCGCTGAGGTGACCGGTTCCGTACACACAGGAGCGATCCTTGTGGATGGCCTCGGCGTGGGAGACGTAGGGAATATCGTTCTTAGGGACCGCCAGCATCTGGCGGAGGACGGGATCATGATCGTGGTCATGACTTTGGAGCATCACAGCAACGTTGTCCTTGCAGGCCCCGACATCGTATCCAGAGGCTTTGTATACGTAAGAGAATCCGAAGATCTTATGGATCATGCCAGAGAAGTGGTGGAAGAAGCCTTGGATTCCTGTCTGGACCGGAATATCACAGACTGGGGCAAGATCAAAAATGTGGTCAAGGATGCCTTAAGCGACTATGTATGGAAGCGGACCAAAAGAAGTCCAATGATCCTGCCCATTATTATGGAGGCATAAGATGGATCTGATCAATAAAAATATACAGCTTCTCATTTCTGTGATCAAGAAAAGCGAAACGTATAAAGAATATAAAAAACAGGAAAACGTCATCAGCCAAAACCCTGAGCTGCTGGAGCGGGTGGACCAGTTTCGGGCCAACAATTTTAAAATGCAGAATGAATCAGGAAAGGACAACCTGTTTGACGTGGCGGAACATCTGACCAGGGAATCTGCCGAGCTTCGGCGGATTCCCGAGGTAAACGCTTATCTGGATGCGGAACTTGCGATCTGCAGAATGATGCAGCGGGTGTGCAAAGAACTGACAGAAGGGCTGGATATACATACTCCGGATCTGTAAAGCCCAGGAAAATGCATAGGGAATGGAGGAATTCATAACATATGGCAAACGCGAAGGACAGAGTAGGAAAAGCCGGCATGGTTCTGGCAAGCACCATTTTTAAAATCGCATTGTATGTATGTGTGGTTGTTTTGATCATCTGGATCGGGAAGACGGCCTATCAGTTTGGATACGATGTCTTTAACCAGCAGGCAATGAGTCCGGGAGAAGGACAGGATGTCACCGTGGTGATCCAGGAGGATGACTCTGTATACGAGATCGGAAAGATCCTGGAGCAGAAGGGGCTGGTGGAGGATGCCCTGGTATTCTGGGTGCAGGAGAAGCTTTCCAATTACAGCGGAGAACTCAAACCCGGCACTTACCTTTTAAGCACCGCTTACACGCCTACCAGGATCATGGGGATCCTTGCGGGAGATGAGGAACAGGAGGGCGCAGATTCGTGATCGTAGAAGAGAGGATGCGTACATATATCAATTCCCTGGATATGGGAAATTCCCCTTTTCTGGAAGAACTGGAGCGGTATGCCCTGGAAACAGGCGTGCCGATCATACGAAGAGAAATGCAGAGTTTTATAAAGGTGCTCCTGGCCATACACCGGCCGGAGCGGATTCTGGAGGTGGGGACAGCCATAGGCTTCTCCACACTTCTTATGTGTGAGTATGATCCCGTTCCGGCCAGGATCGTTACCATAGAAAATTACGAAAAAAGGATCCCTTTGGCCAAAGAAAATTTTGTCCGGGCGGGAAGGGAAAAGCAGATCACTCTTCTTGAGGGAGACGCGGGGCAAATCTTAAAAGAACTTTCCCGACCTTTTGATTTTATTTTTATGGACGCGGCCAAAGGACAGTATATCCACTGGCTTCCGGACATCCTGAGACTTTTAAGGCCCGGCGCCGTCCTGCTTTCCGACAATGTGCTCCAGGAGGGAGACATCATTGAGTCTCATTATCTGGTGGAGCGCCGCAACCGGACGATCTACAAACGGATGCGGGAATACTTATACGAACTGAAACATAACCCTAAGCTGCTGACGAGCATCCTTCCTCTGGGAGACGGAGTGACCGTCAGCGTGAAACAAGAGTGATGGGAGGAAATATGAAAAAACCTGAATTATTAGTTCCTGCAAGCAGCCTGGAAGTGCTGAAGATCGCGGTGATCTTTGGCGCGGATGCGGTATATATCGGCGGAGAAGCCTTCGGCCTTCGGGCAAAGGCCAAAAATTTTTCCATGGAAGAAATGAAAGAAGGCATTGCCTTTGCCCATGAACGTGGTGTCAAGGTATATGTGACTGTAAATATCCTGGCCCACAACAGGGATCTGCCGGGAGTGAAGGATTACCTTTTGGAACTGAAAGGATTGAAACCGGATGGGCTGATCATAGCGGATCCGGCTGTTTTTGTATACGCCGGGGAAATCTGTCCGGAGATTGAGCGGCATATCAGTACCCAGGCTAATAATACCAACTATGAGACCTTCCTTTTCTGGTATAAACTGGGAGCAAAGCGTGTGGTGACAGCCCGGGAGCTTTCCCTGGAAGAGATCCGGGAGATCCGGGGGCATATCCCGGAGGATCTGGAAATCGAAACCTTTGTACATGGGGCCATGTGCATCTCTTATTCGGGAAGATGCCTCCTCAGCAGCTTCCTGGCTGGAAGAGACGCGAACCAGGGAGCCTGTACCCATCCATGCAGATGGAAGTATGCCCTGATGGAAGAACAAAGGCCAGGCGAGTATATGCCGGTGTTTGAAAACGAAAGAGGGACTTATATTTTCAATTCCAAGGATCTGTGCATGATCGCCCATATGGACGATATTATGGAAAGCGGCATAGACAGCGTAAAGATCGAGGGGCGCATGAAGACAGCCCTTTATGTAGCTACCGTGGCCCGGACCTATAGAAAGGCCATTGATGATTACGCAAAAGATCCAAAGGAGTACAAAAAAAATCTGCCTTGGTACGAAGAGCAGATTTCCAACTGTACTTACCGGCAGTTTACCACGGGCTTTTTCTATGGGAAGCCGGATGAGCACACACAGATTTACGACAGCAATACTTATGTGAAAGAGTATACCTATCTGGGCTATGCGGAAGAAAGGGACGAAAGAGGCTATGTCCGCATCACCCAGAGAAACAAGTTCACTGTAGGGGAAGAGATTGAGATCATGAAGCCGGACGGAAAGAATGCGGCGGCCCATGTACTGGCGATCTATGACGGGGAAGGAAATCCTATGGAAAGCGCCCCCCATCCCCAGCAGACCTTGTTTGTCCAACTGGATGCCCAGGCAGAAGTGTTTGATATCCTGCGCAGAAAAGAAAAAATGCCGGAGTAACGGGCTGCGGCACATATCGGTTCCGGCCGGAAAACGCTGTATTCCACCCCATCGCTTTTTGATGGGGTGAATTTTTTTACAGAACGTCAAAAAAGCAGCCGAAGTTTTTGAAGGGCGTTTTTTTCGATCCGGGAGACATAGGAGCGGCTGATGGAAAGCTGCCGGGCGATCTCTCTCTGGGTCAGTTCTTTTTCCCCGAACAATCCGTATCGGCGGCAGATCACCTGATATTCTTTGGGAGTCAGGGCATCTTTGATACCTTCCAGAAGGCGCAGGATATCCTGGCGGGTAGAATATTCCTCTATGACATCTGCAGAAGGCGCTTCCATAATATCCAGAAGATTGATCTCGTTTCCTTCCTTATCCGTGCCGATGGGTTCATACAGGGATACTTCTTTTCCATACTTCTTCTTTGAACGGAGAAGCATTAAAAGCTCATTTGCTATCCTCTCCCCAACGAGTTTTTGAGCCGTCAACGATTTCATCATCATAATCTACATCACTGAACCGTTCCAACTCTTCAAAGTCGTCTTCTGTGCTGTCTGCTTCATTCGCTTGATAAGAAAGCGGCGGATATTCAATTTCATCATCCTGCACCCCGAAGAGGATAATATGGGCGTTGACGCCGTCCCATACAACTTTGCGGACAAGAGTGCGGATCGCCGCACGTTTTTGTTCTATGCTCATTTCATCAATGCTGGTTTTGAAGACCGACAGCAGTTGGCGCATAACGTCAAATTCTATATCGCTGAGAGCATGCTGTGAAGTCAGACATTCTAATTCGTGGATACGGGAATCTAAATCAACAGATTTCTGATTTAACTGTTCGATCCGTTTTGCCACACGGTTTTTAGCTGCACTGTCTCCAAGCTCTGCAATGGAATCCACCAACCCATCAATCTTTCTTTCCACTTCAGCTTTTTCTTCCTGTATGGAAGCGAGTTGATCGTTATAGGCTTCCCGGTTTCCAGTATAGAATTTTCTGCTTTGTTCCAACTGATCGATAAAGGAGCCTTTGTCGTCCTCTAGCAGTTTAATCTGCTCGATGACGGCCATATCTAGAGTGTTTCCATTGGCATTTTTGCTGTTGCAGAGCATGCGTTTACTGCGTTCCTTGAGCTTGCATACATAAGTGTAGATCGGCTTTCCATCTGCTGTTTTCCTTTTGCTGATCTTCGGGTACATACGGCTGCCGCAGGCACAGTATAATAAGCCGGTAAGCAGGGCTTCATTATTTCGAGGTTTACGGTAAGCTTTACATTTATTCCGATTGAGAGAATCCTGGACGGAAATCCATGTTTTGCCAGGAATGATTCCCGGGTGAAGCCCTACGGCAGCAATCCATTCATCGGGCGGAAGATAGGTGACGGCTTTCCCTTTTTCCTGTTTGGTGCGGTTATATACCATCATGCCATGGACGCTGTCGAATTCATCTTTGGCAGAATTAAGATCTGCGTTCTCTTTTACAAAAAAGTTATATGCGTTTACATCCGCGATCATGTAAACCGGATTCTGTAAGATAGACTTGATTGAAAAACGGGTAAAGAGTTTATTGTTTTTTGTTTTAAGTCCC
>DXBU01000029.1 GCA_019116385.1 Candidatus Blautia faecigallinarum
GCAGGCTCTTGATGTTCCTGATATTGACAGTCAGATCGGTCTTATGCACACCTTATTTACCCTTGAAGATGTTTATGGGCTGACCATCAGCGAAGCGGACGGAGAAGTTTGCCTGAAGGTCAACAAAGACAAGGGCAAAGAGGCTTACGAGCTGCTGCAAATGCTCCATGCTTGGAAAGAGCAGGCGGACAAGCTCTCTGCCAGCGAAATCAGCAAGGACGATTACGACCGCTGGCGTTACTACTATCCGAAATACGATACCACACAGCTCTGGGCGAAAGTCCCTTCGCAAGAGTTAAGCGATACGCTGGTGGAAGCGTTTCAGGACAAGCTCAAAAAAGACGAATAAGAACGACAAAAAGCCCTTAGCTATGAGTGCTTACCCACAGCTAAGGGCTTTCTAATATGGATTTCTTCTGCCACACAACCGCTTGTCAATTATTCCGTAACCCATAAACCACTGGGCTGCAAGAATAATGGCTCTCGTATGGCTGTTATCAAATTGTTATCAAAAGACTTCTCCGAACGCCGCAAACCCGCATAAATACTGGATTTTTACGGTGTTTCGTTTTACTCCCACTCAATCGTTCCGGTAGGCTTCGGCGTCAGATCGAAGCAGACGCGGTTCACGCCCGGAACTTCTTTTGTGATACGTTCTGTGATGTGCTGGAGCAGAGCGAAAGGCACATCCTCCACGGTAGCGGTCATGGCGTCCTTGGTGTTTACCGCACGGAGGATCACCGGCCACTCGAAGGAACGCTTTCCATCTTTAACTCCAACAGACTTGAAATCCGGAATAACGGTGAAATACTGCCATACCTTGCCTTCCAGACCGTTCTTGGCGAATTCTTCACGGAGGATCGCGTCGGATTCCCGAACCGCCTCCAGACGGTCACGGGTGATGGCACCCAGGCACCGAACGCCCAATCCGGGTCCGGGGAAGGGCTGACGGAATACCATACCGTCGGGCAGACCTAAAGCTTTTCCTACTACACGAACTTCATCCTTGAAGAGAAGCTTCAGCGGTTCTACAAGGCTGAATTTCAGATCTTCAGGAAGGCCGCCTACATTGTGGTGGGCCTTTACCCCGTCGCTTTCCAGGATGTCAGGATAAATGGTTCCCTGAGCCAAAAATTCAATACCTTCCTGCTTTCTGGCTTCTTCCTCGAATACACGGATAAACTCGGCGCCGATGATCTTGCGCTTCTGTTCCGGCTCTTCTACGCCTTTGAGCTTATCCAGGAAACGGTCAATGGCGTCTACATATACAAGGTTGGCATCCATCTGATTGCGGAATACCTCCACTACCTGTTCCGGCTCACCTTTGCGGAGAAGACCGTGATTTACATGAACACATACCAACTGTTTGCCGATGGCTTTGATCAGCAGCGCAGCAACTACGGAGGAATCCACTCCTCCGGACAGAGCCAGGAGCACCTTTTTGTCCCCTACCTGCTGCTGGATAGCACTGACCTGTTCTTTGATGAAAGCCTCGGCCAGTTCATTTGTGGTAATACGGACCATATCATCCGGACGTTTGTTGTTATCCATCGTTTTATCTCCTTTACTGTGAAATTTGTTGAAAACCATTGCCATGAGGATTTTCCGGGAATAAGACAGACAAAGGGAAAATCTGCATGGGATCTTATGGACATTATAGTTGAAAAAACGCCGGGGGGCAACCGGATTTTCGCCGGAGATGAAGAATTGCCCGGAAAATATTTTTGTTGACTTTTCTGTTTCTGCGTGGTAAAGTTTTATCAAACCAACGAGAAAGAGTAAGTAGCTTCAGCTAAGCATCCCAGAGAGCCGCGGATGGTGGAAGCGCGGTATGTCGGATCTGAAGTGAATGGGCTTTTGAGGGCGAACTGAACCCCGTCTTTTCTGCGGCAGCGGAAGAGGACAGTAGGTGAGCCGGAGAGCAGACTCCGTTATCAAAGAAAGCATATGAGACGTATGCATGAGAGGGTGCAGAGCGGCTGTATTTCCCAGAGAGATCCGCTGCAGACTGCATCAAGCCGGGTGGCACCGCAGGAGTGGATATCATAAGCTCTTGTCCCTGCAGAATATCGCAGAGGATGAGGGCTTTTTTTATTGCCGGGGAATCCGTCATTCCCCAAAGAAAGGAGAGTATTTATCGTGAAACTGGAAAATTATGAAGTACATCTGCCCAATTATTCTATTGGGAGCAAAATTTATGACAAGATCGGACCGGTATGTGAATCTTATGGAAAAAAGGTCCTGGTAATCGGAGGAGAAAAGGCTCTGGCTGCTGCCTATGACAAAATCTGCCGCTATGTAGAACAGACGAATCTGACGATCATCGGCAAAGTCCTGTACGGACAGAACTGCACCTATGAGACTGTGGAAAAGCTGCGCCGGATGCCTTTGTATCAGGAAGCGGACATGGTCTTCGGGGTAGGGGGAGGAAAAGCCCTGGATACCGTAAAATGCCTGTGCATTTCCGATGACAAGCCGGTATTTGCTTTCCCTACTATTGCCTCCAACTGTTCTGCCTGTACCTCCGTCTCTATTATGTACAACGAAGACGGCAGCTTTTTGAAGCCTCATTTTTTCGTGCGGCCGGTGATGCATTCTTTTATTGATACAGAGATCATTGCCAAGGCGCCCAGCCAATATATGTGGGCCGGTATCGGCGACACCTACGCCAAATACTACGAAGCTACCATCTCTTCCAGAGGAGAGCGGCTGGAGCACTTTACCGCCCTGGGCGCGGCGGTGAGCGTTATGTGCCGGGATCCTCTTTTGGAATTCGGCCCCAAAGCTTATGAAGATCACAAAAAAGGCCTTTGCACCTACGATGTAGAGCAGGTGGTGCTTGCCATTGTGGTTACTACGGGACTGGCATCCATCTTCCTGACAAAAGACTTTACGCCGGATTACAACAGCGGACTGGCACACGCTATCTTTTATTCCATGACCTCTTATCCGGTCATCGAGGAACGGCATCTCCACGGAGAAGTGGTGGCCTTTGGCGTGCTGCTGACCCTTCTGGCAGATCAGCAGTATGAAGAATTTGAAAAGGTCTATCAGCTGAACAAAGCGGTGGGCCTGCCGGTTTCCCTGGAAGAGATCGAGATCACCCAGGAACAATGGGAGGAATGCATGGACCGCATCCCGGATATGTCAGATGTGGCCCATTATCCTTATAAGATCACAAGAAACATGCTGGAAGAGGCCATGTCTCGTCTGAAAGAGAGGGTAAAGAAAGATCATGAAGAAGAATAAATCCACAGCAGCAGTTATCTTAGGCGTTTCCTTTGTATGGTTTACCACCCACTTTGGGGGCGGATTTGCCTCTGGCGCACAGATCTACAGCTATTTTGTGCGTTACGGGATCTGGTGCCTGGCCATGCCTGTGCTGGCGATGGTGTACAATGCGGTGTTTTTCTCTTATAGCCTGCGTTTTGCCAGGAAACATCAGGTATATGATTACCGTTCCTATAATGAAGCATTTTATGGGAAATATTCTGTGATATTTTCGAATCTGTTTGAAGTTTTGTATATCTGTGTGATGTGTGTAGCTCCGGCGGTGGCTTTTGCTACCGGAGGTGCTACCTTAAGTCAGCTTACCGGGCTTCCCTACCTTTTATGTACCTTCCTGATCGGAGTGTTCATTTTTGTGGTGGCTATTTTCGGGACCAACCTGGTGCGGAGAGTGGCTTCGGTGCTTTCCATCTGCATTATCGCAGGGCTTTTTGTGGTGTACATCCCGAATATTATTTCCGGGTTTCCAAAGATCGCAGAAGCAGCCAAAGCTATGACCAGCAGCGACCTTCCTCTTGGAGACGCGCTGTATTCGGCTTTTCTTTATGGTACGTTCCAGCTGTCCAATATTGCCGTGTTTGTCCAGCATGCCAAGGTGTTTGAAAAGCCCGGGGATGCAGCGAAAAGCATGGGCGCCGGATTTGTGGTAAATTCCCTGATGATGGTGATGGTAGTGCTGGGGCTTATGACGGTGTATACCAGGCCGGAGGCTGCTCAGCAGAGTATCCCCACGCTGTTCATGGTACAGAATGGAACTGGCTCCGGGTTTATGACGCCGCTGATCTCCCTGCTGATCATCCTGGGCGCGGTGTCCACTGCCGTGAACATGGTGGCGGCTATGGTGAAAAGGATCTGTAAGGACAGCCCAAAGGAGAAGAGCGGAGAAACCCACAAAGGGGCCGGGAATCTTGGGATTTCCAAAAAAGAGATCCTGGCGGCGCTGGTGTGCTGCCTGGTAGATTTCGGGATCGCGCAGTTTGGGCTTTTGAATTTAATCCAGAAAGCGTATAGTATGATCGCGTATCTGGCGATCCCGGTGATCCTGGTGCCTTATGTTATTCATATGGTGGTCACCAGATTTGATACGAAACAGAGCAGTGCAAAATGATCCGCTGCTTTTCTGGTTTCTGCTAGAAGGTCATTAATAAAAAGATGCGGAAGCTTTTCCGGCTATGGCAGTAAAATCGCTGCCGACCGGAAAAGCTTCCGCATTATTTTGTCTTCCTGCATTTTCAGGAATTGCTATTTAACTGTAAAAAGTTTACCGCCTTCTCGGCCTTCTGCGGTACAGCTTGGCAAAGATAAGAGCGATGATCAGTATGGCAAAGCAGGCGCCGTATAGAATGAGATTTTCTGTTGCGGATGCACCTGTGCTGCCGCCAAAATCCATACCCGGCATACTTCTGCCGCCGCCAAACTGAGAAGGATCAAAGTCCTCGGGCAGCTCCCCGCCGCCAAACTGGGAAGGATCAAAATCTTCAGGCAGCTCTCCGCCGCCGAACTGGGAAGGATCAAAATCTTCAGGCAGCTCCCCGCCACCAAACTGAGATGGATCGAACCCTCCGTTTTGAGAGGATAAGGAAAGCATCTGCGGGGCTGTGCCGCCGCTTCCTGTTTCTTCGACACCGTCCCTATTTTCTTCGACACCGTCCCTGTTTTCTTCGACACTGTCCCTATCTTCTTCGGCATCTTCCCTGTTTTCTTCGACATTTTCCCCATTGCCCGGAGTCTGTCCCCACAGGCTGTCGCCCATGCTCATGCTTCCCATAACGCTCACATCAAGATGGGAGGCGTCCACGAGAGCGTCGGAATCTCTCTGCCCGCTTTCCAAAGAGGGGATGGTTCCATCTAGCTGTCCCTGGATCGACGTACCTCTGAGCTGGACGATCTCATAAAGGGTCTCCGCCGCCGTATCATATTCCTCGTAGCTGTAAAATGCGGTGGGATCGCTTTCCACAAGGGAATCGATCTGGCTGCGGGTGCGGTCGTAGAAGGTATCGAATCCGCCTCCGTAGATATATTCATCTGCAAGCTGACGTAAATAGCTGTGATATTTTTCCAGATATTCTTCATTTTCCAGCAAAGTATCAAAGAACTTTGTTCCGGAAAAGGACTGGTCTATGGCATCGTTCACAAGGCTTGTGGCTGAGTCGGAGCTGTCCCTTCCGCCCATGCCGCCCATACCTCCAAGGGCAAGATTGTAGTCCCAGGGCAGGATGTTCAGACGGCCGTCCGCCTCGTACAGATAATAGTTGTGGGCCATCATTCCGGAGAGGCTGTCTTCATTGACGGAGAAAACATGCACGGCCATATATTTCAGCAGGTTATCCACATCCATGTATGTTTCAAGATCCGTGCCTTCGGAAATATTTTTCAGGGCTTTCACCACCCGTTTGTGGTCGGAATCCGTGGTATCGGTGATCTCGCCCTCCCATATGGTAGAGTAGCTGTCCAGGTCGTCGTCGGTATAATTTAAATTGGAACCGCCGCCGCCCATGGAGAAACCGCCGCCACCGCCGTCTCCGCCAATATTCATGCTTTCCGGCTTATAAAGCTGGCCGTTTTCCGTTCCGTAATTCCTCAGCAGAAAACTGTCTTCAACGGCCTCCAGCGCCAGGTAAACGCCCCAGTATTCATCATTTACGTAGATCCTGGCGTAATTGTAAAGGGACGCGTCTGCTCCCAGATACTGGTACATATCATAGATCAGGGCTTCCTTCATATTTGTGGCGTCTGCGTAATTATTATTCAGGACCAGTTTGTCCAGACCATAGCAGGTCTGCCCGTCTACATACTGGTCAAATTCCAGCTTCAGACTAAAACGGTTCGTATCCGGATCGCTGGCAATGGTGATCAGGCTGGTATTTCCTTTCGGTCGGACGCCCACCCGGTAGAACATCTCCCCGTTGATCTCCACATCGCACTGATAATAGACCTCAGCGGTGGCATTTTCCAGCATATCCTCCCAATCCCCGCCATCCATGATAATATTGACCGTTATCGGATCATCCGTATCGAACAGTTTGGATTCATACTCTACACCAATGCCTTCCCCGCCGAAGGTACCGGCAAGATCTTCCGCGAAGATCACGGCGGCAAGACATAAACAGACACTGACGGCCATGATCACAGAATGATTTTTGTGATGTGCTTATTTGCGATCATGCTGACCCTCCTCTATTATGACATATATTCGCCGTTATAGCTGACTAATGTGGCATTTGCTACTCCCGGGATCTCATAGATCCGGTTGACAAAAGCAGTGGAAGCATCCTTTGTGCGAAGCTCGGCAGTGATCTCGATCCCCGCCTGGCTGACGGTCTTTGATTTTACGATATAGTGCTCTACATTCTGCTCCACGAGCCCCAGGGCGTTTCCTTCTGCCTCTTCATCTCTAAGGTTCAGCACAAGGATATAGGGATTGCTGTGTATTTTCCGGTTTGCGAACAGCAGTAGGATCAGTCCGATCACCACGGAGCCGATAATGGCAAGAGGAATCATGCCGGCGCCGATCACGATGCCGGAAGCAAGGGACCAGAACAGGAACACGATCTCCACCGGCTCTTTAATAGCCGCACGGAAACGGACGATAGACAGGGCGCCCACCATACCCAGGGACAAAACTACGTTAGAGGTAACGGCCATGATGACCAGAGTGGTGACCAGGGAAAGGCCAATCAGGGTCAGGGCAAATCCGCTGGAATACATCACTCCGGTAAGGGTTTTCTTATAGATCACAAAAATAAACAGGCCGATGACCAGGGCGGCCGCCAGGCCAAGAAGGGTGTCGACGATAGAAAATTCCGTCACACTTTCCAGAAAACTGGATTTGAAAATATCGTTAAAGCTCATAATGTTTTCCTCCTGAATTTAATAGTTATCCAAACCTGCGGCATGCGCCGTATTTGGAATAGGCCTGCTGACGGATCTCCTCTGTCTGCAGGAGCGCCTGGATGATATCCGGCAGAAAAGCGTCAAATTTTACTTCAAGTACCACATCCCCCGGGGTATCGGCCACTTCCACGTCCGGAATGGCGTCTTCCAGAAAGCCTTTGTGGAACAGGGTGCTCCGTATCTGAGAATCAAAGGTGACCCGCACATTGCCCGGAGCGTATACATAAGGCTCGCGGACATAGGACACCAGGACTCTGGGACGAAGCTGCTGGCTGTTCATCTTGCAGTACAGCTCCTGCACAAGGCCGGAAGGATGTGCGAGCATCCATCCGGTGTCTCCCTGAAGGAGCGCCGTATATTCCTGCCTGGACAGAACGGCGTCTATTTTCATACACAGACTGTTGTACTTTATTTTTTTCTCCAGTGTGATAAAAGAGAGATCATCGTTGTAATAACGGATGCGGAATTTTTCCCGTTTTTGGACTCCGTTGATCTTTTCCCGCAGGACTTTATCATTGAAATTGTCAAAATAAATACTGCGGATCACATACCGCCCGTCTTTTTGGACGTGCTCATCCGGGGCCATTACAGGCCGAAGACGCTGGCGTATGGCAAGATAATCGGCATGATCGATCTGATATTTCAGTTCGTGCCGGTAGGTCTCGTTGGTCAGCATATTTGTGCAGCTCCTTTTTGAAAGTTTTATCCATATTCTATAGTGCGTCCCTAAAGGCAGACTAAAAAAACCTGTGAACACATTATGAAAAAAGAGCCTGCCGGAACGGGAAGATAAGAACCGGTAGATTTCTTCACAAAAAACCGATATAATTGGAGGATAAAGGGCGGGGACTTTAGGGAAGCTTTAGGAGGCTCTGCTAAAATTGTAAAAAACAACGGCAGGAGGCATGAGCAGTGCGGATTTTAGTGGCGGAGGATGATCCAAGATTACTTAAATCACTGGTTCATATACTGGAGATCAACAAATCCCGCACTGTTTCTGACAGCCAGGACCGAGGTATCCCAGCGGGTGGAGGGACTGGACGCAGGAGCGGACGACTATCTGCCCAAACCCTTTTCAACGGCGGAGCTCCTTGCACGTTTACGGGCAATGCTCCGCAGGAAAGACAATTATACCCCGGATCTTCTGACCTTCCATGGAGTAACTCTGAACCGTTCCACCTATGAACTGACATTTAATGGAAGAGCTCAGAATCTCAGCGGCAAGGAGTTCCAGGTGCTGGAGATGCTCATGCAGAATCCCCGACTGATCGTCGCCACAGAACAGTTCATCACCCATATATGGGGCTGGGACACCAGTGTGGACGCCAGCGTGGTGTGGGTCCATATCTCCAATATCCGTAAAAAGATCGATGGGATACAGGCACCCATCCGGATCCGCTTTGTCCGCAGCGCGGGATATATCCTGGAGGAAAGCTTATGATCTATAGTCTGCGGAAAAAACTGATCTGGATATGCGGCGCATCCATCACGGCAGTGTTTGTGATCATTTTTGTGCTTATCTGCGCCTTTGCAGCGAACCAGCTTGATTCTGCCATGGACGGGATCACAGACATGATATCGGAAAATGGCGGGACCCTTCCGGATTTTAAGGAGGAGCCTCCGATACCGGCCGAGAAAGAGGCTTTCCCGGATTTCTTCCCCAAAGAGAGCCGCCTTAACGTAAGCTTTTTTACTGTACATTTTGATCCTGACGGCGAGGCGTCCCGGGCGAATATGGACTTTGCGTCCTCTGTCCCGGCGGAAACCGCGCAGGAATACGCAGAGGAAGCCCTGAGCGGAGGGAAAGAACGGGGATGGCTGGAAGGCTACCGGTATAAAGTTTATGACACAGACTCCGGACAGAGCGTGGTGTTCGCAGACGGGAACATGAACCGTATGGTTTCCGGCATGATACTTTTGTCTGTGGGCAGCGTGCTGATCGGCAGCCTGGTCGTGATCCTTGTCCTCATTGTGGTATTTTCCAAAAGAGCGGTCCGGCCTATTGCAGAAAGTTACGAAAAGCAGAAGTAGTTTATCACTGATGCGAACCATGAACTGAAAACCCCGCTGACGTTGATCATGGCAAATCTGGACATCCTTCAGGCGGAACTGGGAGAGAACGAATGGCTGGAGGATATCCGGGCGGAGGGAGAGCGCATGAACGCGCTGGTGAGACAGCTTGTGGCGCTGACGCAGATGGACGAGGACGGAAACCAGATCCCGGCGGAACCCTTTCCCATCAGCGAGACCATCTCGGATGTGGCGTCGGAATTCAAAGCCCTGGCGGAGAAAAAGGGTCTTTCGCTGTATACCTATATCCAGCAGGACATAGAGTATGTGGGAAACGAAGCATCCATCCGGCGGCTGGTATCCATCCTGCTGGACAATGCGGTCAAATACTGCGACCCGGCCGGGGAGATCCGGCTGATGCTCAGCAGAAAAAGAAAACTCGTCATCACTGTGGAAAATTCCTGCGCCGATGTGGGAAAAATGAAGCTTGACAGACTGTTCGACCGGTTTTACCGGGCGGATAAAGCGAGAAGCTATGACGGCGGGTTCGGTATCGGCCTGTCTATCGCGAAGGCGGTGGTACACCGCCATGGCGGGGATATCAGCGCGTATAGAAAAGAAGACAGGTATATAGGGATCAAGGTTACGTTGAAACAGCAGTTGAATGAGGGGATAAAATGAGAACAGTGGACAAAAAGGCCTAGAGGCCTTTTTGCTTTTTATAAAAACTGCTTGGGGTCATACCAGTATATTTTTTGAATAATTGGCTGAAATAAAGGGGATTATTTCCGCACCCTACTTGCTGAGCTACCTCCTGTACATTTAAATCAGTCTGCGATGTCAGCAGCTTCTTAGCAGATTCAATGCGTTTGCGGACGATATAATGTGAAAATTTTTCCCCGGTTTCTTTTATGAATCGTTTGCTGACATAATCACTATTCATAAATAAAATCTGTTCGGAAATCCATTTTAGTGACAGATTAGGGTTTGACAGATTTTCACACACATATTTCTTTATCTGGTGACTGAGTGACATATCTATGTCATTGCCTGTCTGGTTTATGCTATGAAAAATCTGTGCCAGTTTTTTCGAAAGTAAATAAGACGCCGTTTCTATGTCGCCAGAATTATAGA
>DXBU01000030.1 GCA_019116385.1 Candidatus Blautia faecigallinarum
TCCCGCCAAAAATCTTCCGCTTCCCTGTTCCAGGTGTACAGCGAGTGGTCGATCACACACCGGTTTTGATATCCCATGTCTTTAAGGATCCCATAAGATTCCAGATTTCTCACAAGAAAACCGGTCATCCCTTCTTTGATCCAGCGCCTGATCCGCTCAGAATATCCTTTTGGCATTTCCCCTCTGGTCACATGGGGCAGGGAAAGATACAGTTCTTTCTCCTGGAAAAGTTTCTTTTCCATACATACTTCCATGGCATCAAAGGGAAGATACATACCATGGATCCCGGAACATTCTCCCAGGGCCAGCGCCTGCTCTGTCTGCTCGCAGGAGACAAAGATCTTTTGGGAAGATACCCTGGTCTTGAGGGGCATTTCCTCTGCAAAGGAAGAGGATGGCGGATACGCCTTTCTTTTGTAAGGCTTTATCAGAGCTTGCTCCAGCTTTTGGACAGCCTCTCTGCGAAGCTCATTTAATTCTTTTATAGGAACAAAAACCGGACCCTTCACCTGGATATCCAGCTTTTCCCAGGCAAATTCTGTGTTTCCCAGACGATCCATTTGTTTTCGGATCTGTTCTTCTTCCATAGGACGCTTTTGTGCCGCCTCTGTCACAGGACCCTGGAGAGATACCTGGCACCCATTTGCCATCACGTCTAGTATAGCAGGATTTCCCGGCGAAAGGATTAACTTCCCATAAATTTTTTCTTTACTTTTTCTAATGGGGACGGTTACCTCTTGGGATTTTTTGTCGTTGGAAAAAGCCATCATAGAGGGGCCGTTGTGCACTTCCAGATAACCGGAGCAGGAACCGCCCCGATTAAATATATCCAGAAGAAATCTCCGGTCCTCTTCTTTTTCCTGGAAATCCTGGGGACCCTCATCCAAGAGAAGATCCAGATATTTCCGGTAAATGGAGGTCACTCCTGCGGTATACTTTGGCTGTTTCATCCTTCCCTCGATTTTTAAGGAGGAAACTCCCGCCTCCCATAGTTTTGGGAGAAGATCCAAGGCGCACATATCCTTAAGGCTTAAAGGACAAAAGTCCCTATCGCCTTTATAGTGTCTTCCATCCTCACTTACCCTATAGGGAAGGCGGCAGGTCTGTGCACACCGGCCTCGGTTTCCGCTCCTTCCACCCAGCATACTGCTCATAAGGCATTGGCCGGAATAACAATAGCACAGCGCGCCGTGGATGAAAACCTCTATTTCCATGGAACTTTCCTGGTGCATTTTCTTCAGCTCCAAAAGGCTGAGTTCCCTTGCTGCCACCACTCTGGAAACACCCTGCTCTTCTAAAAACTTAAGTCCCTTAGGGCCGGTAACTGTCATCTGGGTACTTGCGTGAAGAGAAAGTCCGGGAAAATTTCTGCGGATAAACCTTAGAACACCCATATCCTGCACCAGGACTGCATCCAGTCCTGCTTCGTAAAAAGGGAGAAGATATTCGTACAGCTGCTCGTGAAGTTCCTTATTTTTTAAAAGCGTATTTACTGTAAGATAAATCTTTTTTTCGTGTATATGGGCCACTTCAATAGCACGCAGCAGCTCTTCTTTTTGAAAATTCTGGGCGTATGCCCGTGCCCCAAAGGCAGGCCCTCCTGCATAGACGGCATCAGCCCCCGCTCCGATGGCCGCCTCAAATCCTTCATAAGAACCGGCCGGGGCCAGCAGTTCTATCGTATTTTTACTCAAAGCATTCCCTCAACTTTCTGATTTTAAGCATGCCGGCATCCAAAGCCGGTTCTTTTTGTATCCTGCGGAACAAAAAGGGGATTACCGAAGCAATCCCCCTGCTATTATCCTTTTAATAAATCTTCCAATTCTTTTTCCAGTTCTTTAACTTTTCCCTCCAGAAGGCTTTTCTCTTCCAAAGCTTCCTTTGTTTTCTTCTGGGCCTCTTCTATTTCCATACGGAGAGAGATCAGCTCATGCTTCAGATCGTACATTTCCTGATCCTTTTGCTGCAGATCCTGTTCGAAAGTTTCTGCCTGCTTTTTTACCTTAAAATAGTCATCTGTGATATTCAGACTGAGCAGCGTGTGCTTGGTCTCCATGGGCTGCCTGCTGTATCCTGGCGCTTCGCTTAACTCTGCTATTTTATTATTCATATAAGAAGCTACTTTCTGGAAATACTCTTCGGTTTCGTAGCCTCCCAAGGTGATGATTTTCCCTCCTATGATTACTTGTGCTGTGTTCTTGACTGCCATGGTACAAGCCTCCTGTATCTTTATCTTTTCCGGATATTCCTATCGTCCCCAATTGCCCGACCCTGTCCTATGTCAGGTGATACTTTCATTATAATCGAATTTTGTAGAAATGTATAGGAATTTTTCAAAAATGTTATTCCGTAAACTCGTATCCCAAATGCGCATAGGCAAGAGGGGATGCCATCCGGCCTCTGGGCGTGCGGTTTAAAAAACCGTTTTGAAGAAGATAGGGTTCATACACATCCTCTAAAGTCCCGGCATCCTCGCCGATGGCTGCCGCCAATGTTTCCAGTCCCACCGGCCCGCCTTTGAAGTTTACGATCAGGGTTTTTAATATTTTCCGGTCTGTTTTGTCCAGGCCATACTGATCTACTTCCAAAAGATCAAGGGCAAATACAGCCACTTCATAAGTGATCTTTCCGTCATATTTTACTTGAGCAAAGTCCCGTACTCTTTTTAAAAGGCGATTGGCCAGACGAGGCGTTCCCCTGGAGCGCTTGGCAATCTCAGAAGCTCCTTTTCCGTCAATCTCCACACCCAGTACCTGAGCGGAACGCTGTACGATCGTCTGCAGATCTTTCTGATTGTAAAATTCCAGATGCTGTACCACTCCAAACCGGTCCCGCAAAGGTGCCGAGAGAAGTCCCGCTCTGGTAGTTGCTCCCACCAGAGTAAACTTTGGCAGATCCAAGCGGATAGAACGTGCCGAAGCACCTTTTCCGATCAGGATATCAATGGCAAAATCTTCCATTGCCGGATACATCACTTCTTCTACCTGCCGGTTCAGGCGATGGATCTCGTCCACAAATAAAATATCCCCTTCCTGGAGATTGTTCAGAACAGCCGCCATATCCCCTGGCTTTTCAATGGCCGGTCCGGAGGTTACTTTCATATGTACCCCCATTTCGTTGGCGATGATGGCAGAAAGGGTAGTCTTTCCAAGACCTGGAGGGCCATAGAGCAGCACATGATCCAGCGGATCCCGGCGCTGCTTGGCCGCTTCGATATAAACCTTCAGGGTTCTTTTTATTTTTTCCTGTCCTATGTAGTCATCCAGGCTCTGGGGCCGCAGGCTTCCCTCCAGGGCGAAATCTTCTTCCGTTATGTCTGTGGTTATGATTCGTTTTTCCATTATAAGCCTCGTTCCTATAAGTTTTTAAGGGCCGCTTTAAGGATATCCTCCACGGTATCCCCTGCTTCCCCTGGCACTTTGCCCACAGCACGATAGGCCTCCGTACTGCTGTAGCCCAAAGCAGCCAGCGCTTCTGCGGCTTCCCTGCGGGCGCCTGATACATCCTGGCTGTTTTCGTCTCCCTGCGCATTTTGTTCATGGGCAAGCTTTAATTCAAAGGAGTCACTTAAATTCAGCTTATCTTTCAATTCCAGGATCAGCTTTTGCGCTGTCTTTTTGCCCACGCCAGGGGCTTTTGAAATGGTTTTGACATCGTCAGAAAGTACCGCGAAGCGAAGCTCATCAGCGGTAAGACCGGATAAGATCCCCAAAGCTGCCTTCGGTCCGATCCCATTTACTCCTAAAAGGAGCTTGAACATATACAGATCGTCCTTAGTCAAAAAGCCATACAGCTGCATAGCGTCTTCCCGCACATGAAAATAAGTATAGATTTTTACTTCCATTCCCATATATAGGGATCTTCCCATGGCAGAGCCTGTCATATAGATTTCGTATCCGATATTTCCAGCTTCCAGGATCACGGAATTTTCTGTGAGATCGGCAACGGTGCCGCGAATAAATGCTATCATGGATTCCTCTTTCCTTCGTTTCTATCTGGGTGTCATCATATCATATCAAAAGAAAAAAAGCAAACATCTATTCGTATTCTTTTCCAATCCTCTTCCACACTTCCAGCGCAGCCGTACCAATACAAAAGCCGGTGATCACCCCGCTGATCAGCAATACGGGAAGATAATACAATACACTCGGACTTTCCACCACTGCCATGGCAGCCAGGATCTGTCCCACATTATGGGACACACCGCCGGCAATACTCACTCCGATCATAGAAAACCTGCGGCTTTTCTTAAGAAGAGCCATAACAGACAGACTCATAAAGCCGCCGGCAAGGCTATAAAAGATACTGAATAGGTTTCCAAAAAGGAAGCCTACCGCCAGGATCCTTATAAAGGACACCATTCCCGCAGACCGGATCCCATGACGATACAAAACAAACAGAACTGCCAGATTGGCAAGCCCCAGCTTTATCCCCGGGACACCGGAAAAGACCGGGATCAGGGTATCTACATAACCTAAAATGATCCCGAGGGATGTAAAAAAACCTAAATCCGCGATTTTTCTTCCCATATTTCACCTTCTTTACCGGCTTTCCCATACACTTTCTATCACCACTTTATTGGGAAGGCAAATGATGGATCCGCCCTGCTCGTCCACAGGGGTCTGGTGAATGCAAAGCTGATCCGGACAGTCCGCCTGTATCATACGTACGGTACCGTCCTGGATCCGGCATACATTGGTATCTCCGATAGCGATCTCCTGATCCTCCATAAGAGAATATTCCCCATACAAAGTCCCGTCCACTGTGATCCGCACCATACAGGCCTCTCCCGGAAAAAACAGCCGGAAAGCCAGCCATAAAAGCAGCGCGGTCCCGCAGACGCCCGCTGCCAGCAGGATATCTTTTTTCTTCATGAAGTAATGATATGCCGGGGGCAGGCCTCCTGGCAGGCTCCGCAGTCCGTACACTTATCAGGATCGATATGGGCGCAGAAATCTGACACCGTAATTGCCTGCTCCGGACATACTTTTTCACATTTTTTACATCCGATACATCCCACATCGCACACATTCATGACTGTTTTTCCTTTGTCGTGAGAATTGCAGGAAACCAAAGTGATTTTCTCATAGGGTACCAGTTCGATCAAATGCCGGGGACAGGCTTCCACACACTTGCCGCAGGCTTTGCAGGCTTCCCGGTCAACAGCCGCAATGCCGTTTATGATCTGTATGGCGTGAAAGGGACAGGCTTTGACGCAGCTTCCATAACCCAAACACCCATAAATGCAGGATTTTGCGCCGCCCCCTGGAAGGAATGCTGCCATACTGCAGTCTTCCACCCCTGTGTAATCGTAGTTTTCTTTTGTTTTTTCACAGGAGCCGGCACATTTTACAAATGCTACCTGACGGATACTTTCTACTGGCTCCTGACCCATGATCCCGGCAATGATCTTTCCTACAGGCTCGCCGCCTACCGGACAGCCGTTTACAGGGGCCTCTCCCCGCACGATAGCAGCCGCCAGCCCGTCACAGCCGGGAAAGCCGCAGCCGCCGCAATTATTCCCTGGAAGAGCTTCCCGGATCTTTGTTTCTCTCTCATCGGTCTCCACGGCAAACTTCTTTCCGGCAACTCCCAGAAAAACACCGATAAAGAGGCCGACTCCTGCAACCACGATCGTTGCCATGATGATTGCTGTTATATTCATATCCTCTGCCTCCTTAAATCAACCCGGAAAAGCCGGTAAACGCAATTGCCATCAGACAGGCGGTCAAAAGCACGATGGGAAATCCCTGGAAGGCTTTGGGAATATCATTGTATTCGATTTTTTCCCGGAGACCTGCCATCAGGATAATAGAAATCGTAAATCCTGCTGCCGTGGCAAACCCGTTGACGGTTCCCTCAAGAACATTGTATTCGTTCTGTACATTCAGGATCGCAACGCCCAAAACCGCACAGTTGGTGGTGATCAGCGGAAGATACACCCCCAAAGCCTGATACAAAGGAGGCATAGCCTTTTTTAGGAACATCTCTACAAACTGTACCAGAGCCGCTATGATCAGGATGAACACGATCGTCTGCAGATAGGTAAGATTTGTAGGCACAAGGATAAACTGATAGATCAGGCTTGTTACAAAGGAAGATAAGGTAATGACAAAGATAACGGCGCCGCCCATACCGGCTGCTGTCTCAATTTTCTTGGAAACACCCAGAAATGGACAAAGCCCAAGGAACTGGCTTAATACTACATTGTTGACCAATGCCGCTCCGATTCCGATCATAAGCAGTTCTTTCATAGTTCCTTCCCTCCTTTTCCTTTGCACAGACTATTTTTGCAGGATGCGCAGCTGCCCTTGCAGGTATCTGGATCGCTGGGATCGATCCCTCTTTTTGCCGCTCCGATCCGGAACTTATTCTGCAGCGCAGAAAGAAAAGCAAGGACCAGAAAAGCACCAGGAGCCATAATGAAGATAGAAACAGGCTCGTATCCAGCTTTTCCTGCCGCAGCATCTGCAAGGGGCAGGATCTGGTGGCCAAACAGCTGGCCTGCTCCGATGATCTCCCGCACTGCTCCGATGCAGGTGATGCTCAAAGTAAATCCCAGTCCCATACCGATCCCGTCAAAGAGAGAAGGAAGGGGCGGATTTTTGGATGCGTAGGCTTCTGCGCGGCCTAAGATGATGCAGTTTACTACGATCAGCGGTATGTATATGCCAAGGGAAGCGTACAGGCTTGGAAGAAAACCTTCCAAAAGCAGCTGTACAATGGTAACAAAAGATGCTACGACTACAATAAAAGCAGGCATACGCACACTATCCGGAATAAAATTCCGCAGCATAGAGATCAAAAGATTGGATGCGGCCAGAATGACCGTGGTCGTCAATCCCATTCCGATCCCGTTTGTGGCAGAGGTGGTGATCGCCAGGGTAGGGCACATGCCAAGCATCAGCACAAAGGTAGGATTCTCTTTTATAATACCGTTTATCAGCCGTTCAGCCGGCGTATTTGCTTTCATGGTCAATTTCCTCCCTTCTCATATTGAAACGCACACAGTCCGGCATTTACGCCGTTTACCATAGCATTGGTAGTGATCGTCGCGCCGCTTATGGCATCAATCTCTTGATCCGTCTCTGCCCCGTTCTTTGTATATTGGAAAGCTTCCACATTTTTATTTTGGAACTGGCTTTTAAACTCTTCTGTATCGGCCTTCATTCCCAGACCTGCCGTTTCTTCGATGGATAAAATGGAAAGCCCGTTTACCGTGCCGTCATCCATTACTCCCATTGCAAACTGGATATCGCCTCCGTAGCCTTCTGAGCTGGTAACGGTAAAGGCATAGCCCAGAGGACTGCCCTCTTCGTCCAAAGCCTGCATAACTTCATCGATATTCTGGGCAGTATACCCCTTTTCATCCAGATAAGCCTCCAGGCTTTCATCTTCCCCGCTTAAAATCGTTTCAAAGGAAGCCGCCTCCGGAAAAACTTCTTTATACGCCCTTTCTTTTGAAAGTGCCTCCTGGCGGGCAATGGGACCTGCTGTGATCTCCTGGACGATCCCAAGCGCCAGGCCGGACACGAGAGTGATCAAAGTGATGGCTACTGTATCCTTTAGGATCTTATTTTTCATGCTGTCTGCCTCCTTTCCCAAATGCCCGGGGACGGGTCGCCCGCTCAATGAGAGGAACAAGAAGATTTCCAAAAATGATGGCATAGGAAACGCCTTCCGCCGAACCGCCGAAGAGACGAAGGATCGCTGTAAGAATGCCAAGAATGCATCCATAAATGATCTTTCCCGTTTGTGTGATCGGCGCTGTTACATAATCCGTTGCCATAAACCAGGCGCCCAGCATCAGTCCGCCTCCAAAGAGCTGGCCGAGAAAATAATTTCCATCAAATCCCATACCGGAAAGCAGCATGTACAGCACCACAAAGATTCCGAAACTGCCGATATAGAAAACCGGGATGCGGAAATCAATGATCTTCATAATGAGAAGAAAGGCCGCTCCGATCAAAATTGCCAGTGCCGAGGTCTCCCCGATAGTTCCCTGGATATTTCCAAGAAACAGATTTACCGTGGGAACAGACCCGGCAGTAAAACCATGATCTTTAAGGGCCGCCAGAGGCGTAGCTCCTGTTACCGCATCGACCACGCCTTTAAAGCTGTCAGAAACGGCAAAATCCGTCATCCTTCCGGTAAAAGAGATCATCAGAAAGCACCTTCCCGCCAAGGCCGGATTCATGATGTTCTGTCCCAGACCTCCAAAAAGCTGTTTTACCACGATGATAGCAAAGGCACTGCCAGCCACCGGGATCCACAAAGGGATCATCGGCGGCATATTCAGCCCCAATAGAAGCCCGGTCACAACCGCGCTGAAATCACCTATTGTATTTTTCTTATGCATAAAATGATCATATAACCATTCAAAAGCCACACTGGAAATCACAGAAACGAGAAGTACGCCCAAGGCGTGAAGTCCGAAATTCCAGATTCCAAATAAGCTGGCCGGCAAAAGGGCAGCGGCTACAAGCTGCATGATCCTGCTCGTGGTCATCCCATCCCGTACATGAGGATTGGATGATACATGTAATGTGTGTTCCATTCTTTGGTATCCCCCTTTATTTTTTCTTGCGGTCAGCAAGCACTATTTTTCTCATGGATTTGATGCTCTGGGTAAGGGGCCGCTTTGCCGGGCAGATATAACTGCAGCAGCCGCATTCACAACACTCCATGCCGTCGAATTTAAGAAAGCTCTCCTTATCTCCCCGCTCTGCAAAAGTTGCCAGCCGTGCGGGAAGAACGTGTCCCGGACAGACACTTACACAGCGCCCGCAGTTGATACAGGCGGTCTGCACTGCAGAGGATACCTCATCCTTTTTCAGGCACAAAAAGGCAGAGGAGGTTTTAACACAGGGAACATTAAGATCATACATCGCGATTCCCATCATAGGACCGCCGGAAATGATCTTTGCCGGGGTATCCTTCATACCGCCCGCTGCCTGGATCAGTTCCGACATATTCGTCCCGATCAGCACCTGGAAATTTCTCGGTGAAGACAGGGCGTCTCCTGTAACCGTAATGATCCGGCTCATAACCGGACGCCCCAGGATCACCCCTTTATAAATTGCCGTAACCGTATCTATATTATCTACGATGCAGCCCACATCTGCCGGAAGCATGGAAGAATTGATCTCCCGTCCGGTCACCGCATAGATCAGGGTCCGTTCTCCCCCTTGGGGATATTTGGTCTTCAATTCCTTAACTTCTATCCTTGGCAGGTCTTTTACCAGGGCTTTCATCTTATCAATACAATCCTGCTTGTTGTCTTCGATGCAGATACAGCCCGTAGCATTTTTAAAAAGAGCAAGCATCACCTGAAGCCCTTGTATGACTTTTTCCGGCTCCTCCAGCATCCTTCGGTAGTCGCTGGTGAGATAAGGTTCACATTCTGCACCGTTTACCAATATGTACTCTATTTTTGAAGGATCTTTTGGGGACAGCTTTACATGGGTGGGAAAGCCAGCCCCGCCCATTCCCACTACACCGGCATTTTGAATGCGTTTTATGATTTCTTCAGGAGAAAGTTCCTCAAGGACTGCGGAAGAAAATTCCGTCTCCTCATACTGCTGGTCGTTTTCAATGATAATGGACTCTGCCATGACACCGGCGGGTGTCAGACGGGGTTCGATCCCTTTGACCGTTCCGGAAACAGAGGAATGAATGGGCGCGGACACAAAGCCGCCGGCCTCTGCGATCTTTTCCCCGGCCAGGACATGGTCTCCTTTTTTCACCAGGGGAACGGCAGGCGCTCCAATGTGCTGAGAAAGGGGATAGACCATTTCTCCTTTTGGCAGATATTTTTCAATTGGCTGATTCTTTGACAGTTCTTTACCATCGTAGGGATGTACGCCTCCTTTAAAGGTTAAGAATCCCATATACTGCTCGCCTCCTTCTGTAAAAAATTATTTCGATGATTTATTTCTTCTTTGTTCTTTCTTTTCCCTATGCAGACGGTAGCCGCGGTTCAGATTCGGATAGGACTTAAGATAACGCTTCAGATTATGGTCAAGCCGGGCTGCCAGCGCTTCCTTTCGGGCATCCAGTTCCCGGGAAAGCTCCTTTTGCAAGGATGCCCTCTTCTTTTCTATTTCCTGGAAAATCTGACCGTCCTCCAAACGTTCCTTAAGGAAATCCAGGGAAAAACCGTTTTT
>DXBU01000031.1 GCA_019116385.1 Candidatus Blautia faecigallinarum
TTATAGATGACCTCCAAAATATTTATGCAAGAGCAAATTTGTGTGTTATCGCTTCATGGGCATTAAATGGTTTTCTGGAAAATGGGACAGGCCGGATCCCGGTTTGTCATGCATTAGAACATCAGATATCCGGCTATTATGATATCCCACATGCCCAGGGAATGGCGGTTATAGTCCCCAAATGGCTTCGCTATGCTGCAGAAAGGGGATGTGAAGAACAAATCGCTGAATTTGGAAAGGCCGTATTTGATATAAAAGATAGAAAAATAAAACAGCAGATGGCGATAGAAGCAGTTGATAGATTGGAGTATTTCTTGTATACAGAACTGATGCTTCCCTCTTCTCTTCGCGAATTCGGGATTACAGAAGAATACTTTCGGGAAATGGCGGAGCACGTATGCCACGGCGGAAAAATAACGGGAATATATGATCTTAATTCGGAAGATTTAATAAATATATTAAATAATTGTCTTTGAACAGAAGAAAGCAGCCGCCCCCTATTTCCAAATAGCGGACGGCTGTACAAAATACTTAGCTTATGTATTTTACTATTATTCTGTGATTTAAGCAGTTCATTTAAACTGTTTCTTTCGATTTTCACAAATAGTAATAAATTCCTTTTGCATAGAATCAAAGGGGGTAGTTTCTTCTCCGCTGATATTTTTATACCATAAAATGGTAAACCGCAGCCTTCGGTAATTATCCAATGCCTCCTGATCGTACCATTCTGTAAACTTGCGAATGCGTCTCGCTACAGAACATTCGAAAGCATCATATAGATAGTGTATAATGGAAATCAGCGTCACGATCAAAGTGATCCCTGCAAAAAAAAGTCTTGTGTCAGGTGACTCGTAGTCAGCAATCTGCCATCCCAGGACGATGACTGTAAGGAGCATGTGGATAAACCCCAGGACTCCCCAGGAATTGCAGGCTACCGAATGACATGCCCAGGCAATCACCAATGTCAGACAGCCGCCAGCAATGATCGCCCAGTCCCAGCCATGACCAAACCAGCTATAGCCTTCCATATCGGGAAGCAGAGGCAAGGAAGAAATTGCCATAATGACCATATGCAGGAGTAAAAATAGAATCCCCCAACTGGAAAAGCGCCTGTCTTGTTTAGCGCCGTATGCAGTTCGATAAAGCTCCTGAAGTTCTTCAAGACTGGGGCGAAGAGGGGAATAATGTTCAAGTTGTTTTTTGATATAAAATCCCAATCTGGCAAAGTTGCCATCTTCATCGGAAAAATGTCCGCCACTGAAGGATCCGTCAGGAAATTCGCCGATATAACCGCACTTTGTTTGCTGATAGGCAGCGTCTGCGCCAGCTGAAAAAATGGAAGCGTTATACTGTTCAACACTTCTATCGATATCTCCAAACAGTGGACCAGAATCTGACTTTTCGGTTTCGTCATCAGTAATAGGAACTTTATAATTTATTTGCACCTGTTTAGGTACGCTATTTTTCGCCGCCAGAAAAAATGCCTGAGATGCAGTTGTATAACCGGCAGGAAATTGGCTTGGACTTAGTTTTCCGTTGCAGTTGATATCTTTAAAAAATTCTTGGTCTTTTGGAAAGTTCATAAAATTTATCCCTCCCTAAACGCTTTACTTTAGTATAACAAAGTAATGTTGCTATGACAAGAAAATTATATAGAGCTGTTTCCAATAGTTCTTTGATTTTTTCTTTGTCGGTCATATCTGCCACCTCGCTTTCGACGAAGACACATTATATTGCGAAAAAATAATGTGCTGTTGTCAAGGTGGGATGACAATAAAACATCAGATTATTTATAAAACTTCTGCATGATCAGCACACTAGGAGCGCTCTGTTTCGCACTAGATTACCAAGCTGATCTCTAGTAAAAAATTAACTTGACGAAACATAGATACGTTTTATAATAAAATTTCAGAATAGGTCTTTTGTTTGCATAAGAACTTTTATAAAACGGAAAAAGAGAATTTTGCCCATACGGCAGAGTATTTAAAAAGATCAGCGGAAAACCCGCCCAACTAGGAGAATGACCATGAAGATTTCATTATTCCATACATTTCGCCCATACAAAAAAGAATACCTCCCCAAAGACATCCTCACAGGGATCATCATCGCCCTGGTTTCCATACCGATCTCTATGGGCTATGCGGAGGTGGCAGGTCTTCCGGCGGTGTACGGGCTTTATGGGTCGGTACTGCCGATCCTGTTTTTTTCTGTGTTTTCCACCTCCCGCCAGTTTATCCTGGGAGTAGACGCAGCGCCTGCGGCGATCGTAGGATCGGCCCTGGCGGCTTTGGGGATCCAGGCCCAGTCGCCCCAGGCTATGCAGTATGTGCCGCTGATCGCCATATGCAGCGGCCTTTGGCTTTTGTTATTTTACATATTAAAGGCGGGGAAGATCGTCAATTACATATCAACACCGGTGATGGGCGGCTTTATCAGCGGCATTGCCCTGACCATCATCCTGATGCAGATCCCCAAGATCTTAGGCGGAACAACCGGCTCCGGTGAACTTCCGGAGCTTCTGCATCATCTGGGAGAAACGATCGCACATGAATTAAATCTCCTTTCCGTTCTTCTGGGACTGGCGGCGCTTATCTGTATCCGTCTGGCAAAAAAATATATTCCCCGTTTCCCTATGGCTGTGGTCATGATGGGAGCCGGTGTGGCGGCGACCTGCCTTTTTCATGTTGACCGGTACGGCGTCCGCCTTCTCTCCGCAGTGGAACCAGGACTTCCAAAGCTGTTCCTCCCGGATCTCTCTCAGGTAGAGATGACCCATGTCGTGGGCCGGGGCCTTATGGTAGCGGTGGTCGTCATGGCGGAGACCCTTCTCTCAGAGAATAATTTCGCTTCCCGAAATGGCTACCAGATCGATGAGAACCAGGAGATCCTTGCCTGTGCAGCGGGAAATATCGCTGCAGGAGTTGTGGGCTGCTGTCCGGTGAACGGAAGCATTTCCAGAACCTCCATGAGCGAGCAGTACGGGGGAAAGACCCAGGCGGTCTCTGTCACTGCGGGACTTACCATGACCGGGATCCTTCTTTTTGCCACCGGCTTTATCGGGTATCTTCCGGTGCCGGTGCTGGCGGCCATCGTGATCTCTGCGCTGATGAATGTGGTGGAATTTGAACTGGCAAAACGGCTGTTTCTGGTGAGCAGAAAGGAATTCTATATTTTTGTGGCCGCCTGCCTGGGCGTGCTCCTTCTGGGAACGATCTACGGGGTGATCATAGGGATCCTGCTGTCCTTTATCGCGGTGATCCTGAAAGCGACCAACCCGCCCAGGGCTTTTCTGGGAGTGATCCCCGGCAGGGAGAACTTCTACGATCTGAAGAAAAACCGACATGCCCATGCCATATCCCAAGTGGTGATCTACCGCTTCAGCGAGAGTCTGTTTTTTGCAAATGCCAGGATCTTTACAGAGGATATTGAAGCAAGCCTGAAGGAAGATACCAGGGCGGTGATCGTGGATGCAGGGGCTGTGAACAGCATTGACATTACAGCCGCCGACAGTCTGGAGATGCTGGCGGAGAGCCTGAAAAAGAGAGGGATCCGTTTCTATCTGACGGAGCATGGAGAAGGGATCAACGGGGAACTCCGAAAGCTTGGAAAGGGGCATCTTATCCAGGAAGGCGCTGTGCGGCGGACGATCACAGCGGCGCTCCATGACGCGGGATTTCATGAGCCATATCCCCTTCTTGATCTGGAGCGGGAAGAGCATCCGGAAAGGATCCAGCTTTTGGCAGAGGAGGAAAATTCTCTGGAAGAGTTTGCCTGGGCTTTTGGGGAAGAAGCGGTGGAACAGATTGAAAAAAAGGTGCATCATATGATGGATTATCTCCAGAAGCTGCCGGATCTGGAATGGCTTTCCGAACATGGGCTTCCTGCAGAGGCGGACGACTGGAAGGAGTTTGGAGCCATTGACGAGGACGAGGTGCTCCGCCGGCTGGAAATGCATCTGGACGAGCTTCCCAAAGCCCTTTCCGGGCAGAAGAAGCTGGTCATGGAGCTTTTGGAAAAGCGCCGCCGTTTCCTTGTGAAAAAACTGGAAAAGGAAGATCCCCAGGTACTGGAAAAGCTCCGCGCAAGCCGGGAAATCCTGGAGCGGCGTCTGGAAAAACAGAATCCCGAAGCGGCCAGAAAGCTGCATAAGCTGGAGGAAAGCTGGAGGGAAAAGACAGAGGATATGGAAGCAGGGAACAGCAATCATAAGAAAATACAGGAGGACGATCATGGAATACGAAATTAAAAATCAGGAGCTGACCGTACGTATCAGCGATTTTGGCGCAGAACTTCAGTCTATACGGGGAAAGGACGGGACCGAATACCTTTGGCAGGGGGATCCTGCCGTATGGGAGGACCGGGCGCCGAATATTTTTCCCTATGTAGCCCGGCTGACAGAAGGAAAATATACATGGAACGGAACAGAATACCCAATGCAGATCCACGGTTTTGTGAAATACCGTACTTTGGTCCCGGAGACCATCGAAGGGGAGCGGATCACTTTTAAACTTACAAGCGATCCGGAAACAAAGGAGCAATATCCCTTTGATTTTATCTACCGGATCACCTACGAACTTTCCGGAAAAGAACTGAAGATCATTGTCAGGGTAGAAAATACAGGAAAAGAAAGGATTTATTTCGCCATAGGCGGGCATCCGGGCTTCCAGGTCCCCCTGGAGGAAGGCCTTGCTTTTGAAGATTATCATCTGGAATTTGATCAGGATGCCCGTCCCTGGCGTGTAGGATTTTCCGATACCTGCTTCCTTACCGGTCAGGATGCCAGTTATCCCTTGAAAGACAATCGCATCCTTCCGCTGAATCACAGTCTTTTTGACCAGGATGCCATTGTCCTGAAGCATGCAGCCCGTCAGGTAAAGCTTGCAAGCGATAAGGGGACAAAAAGCGTTACGGTAAGCTATTCAGATTTTCCATATCTTGGCATCTGGCATATGCCGGGCATGGAAGCTTCCTATGTGTGCATCGAACCCTGGAGTTCCCTTCCCTCCCGGGATGGCATCATAGAGGATCTTTCCCTTCAGGCAGATATGCTTTGGCTGGACGGCGGAAAAACTTACGAGACGCAGTGGAGTGTGCGCGTGGAGGGATGACTCCGTACCCAAATGGCACTTTGGGGGTTCCGTAAACATTAGATATGAGAAAAAGGGCAGTGTTAAGCTGCCCTTTTCCTTAGGAAATCCTCAATCCTCTTCGATCACATGGATTTCCAGAAAATCAAAATCAATATGCTCAATAAAATTATCCTGATAAAACCGGGCACGGTCATGGCGCTTGAACTGATCGATGGTGGTATCCAGCCAGATCGGATTTCCCAGATCCAGATCGTAGCAGATCTGTTCAAGCCCCCGGAAAACTTTGTGTGTCCGTGTATCATCAGAATCATCACAAAAAACGGTATCCTTTATCAGATGATTGTCTTTCCATATCTTTCCCCATAAACGAAACATAGGCGCCTCCCATAATTCTTTGAAATACTCCTGTCTTTTACTTAAGAAACAGGATATATCAAACAGTATATCCTCATAAGGCAGTAAAGTAAAGATAAAACACATCTTCAATTTTCCGTCCTTTTCATGTAAAATATACAGCGGCAGAAAATAAGAAATACCTGAAGGTATCCCTTTATTGCCGCAGTAAATGCGGCAAATCATAAGAAATTCTTAAGAATTTATCCCTTTCAAATTAAAAACCATCTGCTATCCTAAAACCATCAAAAGAACCGCCCGGGTTTCTTTTGAAAAAACGAGGGAGGTAACGAAACGTGGCAAACATTTTAATCTGTGACGACGACCAGGCCATTGTGGAAGCCATCGCCATTTATCTGGAACAGGAAGGCTATCAGATATTAAAAGCATATGACGGAGAACAGGCTCTGCGCATCCTGAAAAACGACCCTGTAGATCTCCTGATCATAGACGTGATGATGCCAAAGCTGGACGGCATCCGGGCAACCTTAAAAATCCGGGAAGAAAACTCCCTGCCGATCATCATCCTGTCGGCAAAATCCGAAGACGCGGATAAGATCCTAGGTCTTAACGTAGGCGCGGATGATTATGTGACAAAGCCCTTCAGCCCTCTGGAGCTTGTGGCAAGAGTAAAATCCCAGCTGCGCAGATATACAAGGCTGGGAGCTGCGGTAAACAGCGAAAATGCCCATATCTATGAGACGGGCGGACTGAGTGTCAATGATGACCTTAAGGAGGTGCGGGTAGACGGGGAACCGGTGAAGCTGACGCCCATCGAATACAACATCCTCCTTCTTTTAGTAAAAAACCAGGGCAGGGTCTTTTCTATCAACCAGATCTACGAAAGCATCTGGAACGAGGAGGCCGTAGCCGCAGACAATACCGTGGCCGTGCATATCCGCCACATTCGGGAAAAGATCGAGATCAACCCGCGGGAGCCAAGATACCTGAAGGTGGTATGGGGACTTGGCTATAAAGTTGAAAAACTCTGATACCAGAAAGGGGTAAAAATCATGAAGAGGAAATGGTATAGAAGTAACGGGGCAAAGGTGTTCTGGATCGCCGTCGCCATGATCGCGGCCATCGCGTCTGCCATCTGTGTGATGCTCTTTGTCCTGATGTATGATGCAGGCTTTCGTCTGCAGGACCAGAATAAATCCTACGAACAGACAGAACGCTTTTCTTATGCGGTAAGAAGCAGGGGGACGGATATCCTGAACCGTATCGGTACTGCGGAAAACAACAAACTGCTTTCCCAGGCCGGAGAGGACGCAGTCATCGATCTGGATGAATTTACAGAAAGAGGCAGCGATTCTCTTACAAAGATTTCCTTTGAAAACACTTCCGGCCTGGCCTATGCAGTGGAAGATCTCCTGGCCTGGTCCAAAGACTGGGAGGGCAGATACGAGGAGGATTCCCAGGCCGATCCGGTCATTGCATGTGAAAAGGCAGACGGCAGCTTTTATTATTACTACTACGAGGATTTCAAACAGCAGCTTTTAAACAGTGAACTTGAAATAGAGGATCCATCTTACCTGGACTATTATGAATATACAGAAACACAGACCGCAGAAGCAGCCTATCCGGATCTTTTTTATGACATAGAACTGGGATACAAAGTGGATCTGGGGCCCATAAGGGACACGCATGAGAATACCCTTTATACCGCCTGCCAGGCAAACCCGGTCACTCCCGTGGAAGAAAAATATCCGCCGGAAGGCGCGGACAGCCTTCTGGAAGTATTAAATACCGATGCTTCCTGGAACGGCCGTTTGGAAGAAGCTTATGAGGAACTGAACAGTCTGCTATCCTATCTCCAGTACTATGCAGGAGAGGGAAGTTCTCCGATATCCTTTGGAGAAGACGGAAACATGGAAGCCTGTTTTTCGGAAGACTATCAGGAAGGAAACACCAACCTCACCTATTTATACGCAGACAAAGATACGGAGACGATCTACACCAATAAAGCGGCCTACCAGGATTTTGACAACCTTGACGAGGCGATAAAGGAGATGCAGGAAGAGGGCTCCTATATCATCATTTATCCGGCTGACAAGGACTGCGCCACAAACATTCCTTACCTGAAAGACGACGGCGTACTGCAGCTTTGGAGCCACTCCGTAAGAGAATATACCGGCCAGGAGGATTATGTCTATGCCCTCCAGGTGGACACTGCATTTCCCGCAGAGGATACCCTGGCAGAGGATGCCGCCGTATATGAACAATACAGAAGCTATTTCCTTCCTGTGACCATAGGCGGCGGGGCAGCTATTCTCCTTCTGGTGACAGGCCTTGTATGGCTGACCTTTGCGGCAGGAAGAAGGCCGGGAGACGAAGAGGTACATTTAAATGCCTTTGACCGGTGGTTCACAGAGATCGGCGCAGCGGCGGTGATCGGCGTCTGGGGCGGACCTATTTTTGCCCTGGGACTTTCTATAACCGGTGCGATCATGGATGATATCACAGAAGTGATGGTCTTTGCGGCGGCGGCCGCGGCTCTTACGGCACTGTTTTTCCTGATCGGATATTTAAGCCTTGTAAGAAGGATAAAAGCCAGAACCTTATGGAAAAACAGTCTGCTCCGGCACTTATTCAGACTGTTGGGAAAGGGCCTGAAAAGCCTGAAAAACTTTCTGGGGATCTACTCAAAAAATACTTCCGCCAAGCTGAAGATGAGTGCCATTGTCATAATCTTTCTGGGAATGCAGTTCCTTTTCTGCGCGATCATTTTCAGCGGAGGGACAGGATTTTTGCTCCTGCTGGCGTTCTTTGACGCGGCGGCCCTGGTATATTTGATCCGCAGAGCCGGCGGATGGGACATCATCCTGGATGGCCTGAAAAGGATCAGCGGCGGAGAACTGCAGCACAAAATCTCCACGGAAAGGCTCCTTGGAGACCAGAAGACCATGGCTGAATATATCAATAATATCGGCTCCGGACTGGATGCGGCGGTGGAGAAAAGCGTGAAAAACGAGCGTATGAAAACCGAACTGATCACCAACGTTTCCCATGATATCAAGACTCCTCTTACCTCCATCATCAATTATGTGGATCTCCTGAAAAGGGAGAATCCAACGGATCCAAAGATACAGGGATATCTTAAGATCCTGGAGGAAAAATCCCAGAGGCTGAAGACCCTTACCGAGGATGTGGTAGAAGCGTCCAAGGCAAGCTCCGGCAACATTACACTGGAGATGAACGACCTGGATTTTGTGGAAATGGTACAGCAGGTGATCGGAGAATTTGAAGAAAGATTTCAGGAAAAAAATCTGGTGATGATGGTACATTTCACCGACGAGCCATCGGTTATTTATGCGGACGGACAGCGCATGTGGCGCGTCCTGGAAAACATTTTTGGAAATGTGGTAAAGTATGCCATGGAGGGGACCAGGGTATATGCAGAGGTTTTAAAAGCGGACAAAAAGATCACTTTTTCCCTCAAAAATATTTCCGCACAGCCGCTCAATATCTCTCCGGAAGAACTTACCGAGCGCTTTATCCGCGGCGACGTGTCCAGAAATACCGAGGGCAGCGGACTGGGCCTCTCCATTGCCAAAAGCCTTACAGAACTCCAGGGCGGAGAATTTAAGCTGTATCTGGACGGAGATCTGTTTAAGGTAATGATCACATTCGCGGCAAGGACCGAAAAAACGCAAATTTAAAATAATAGAAAAAATTACAGAAAGGGCGCTGCAGTCGAAAAGCAGCGCTCTATTTTTGAAAATATATTGATATTTCTCCGGGATATACAGGAAAAATCAGACGATGTTTTCTTTCGTATGCTTGCAACTCTTTCTACAAATTAATATAATAATGACGGAGAGAAAGAAGATGTTGCAAAAAATAAGTTTCCATAAAAAGGATGTGAAAATAAGATGGAAAATAAAACGATGATACAGTTTTTTGAATGGTATCTGCCGGACAACGGCCTTTACTGGGAACGCTGCAGTGCCCAGGCCAGGTCCCTGAAAGAAGCCGGCATCAATATGGTCTGGCTCCCGCCTGCATACAAAGGGGCAGGAGGAAGATCCAGCGTGGGCTATGACGTATACGATGTCTATGATCTGGGAGAGTTTGACCAGAAGGAGACAGTTCCCACAAAATATGGAACAAAAGACGCCTATTTAAAGGCTGTTCACGACCTTCAGGAACAAGGGATCCAGGTACTGGCAGATATTGTCCTGAATCAGATGATGGGCGCGGACGAGCTGGAAGAAGTAGTGGTCCAGGAAGTGGCACCGGAGAACCGGGAAGAAGAGATCCGGGACGATGTGGTGATCCAGGCATGGACCAAATTTAATTTTCCAGGAAGAAACGGAAAATATTCGGACTATCGCTGGACCGCCAACAATTTCAGCGGAACAGACTGGGATGAAAAGGGAAAAAGAGGCGGGATCTTCAAATTCCAGGGGAAAGAATGGCACGTGGACACCGACCAGGAAAATGCAAATTATGATTATCTCATGGGCGTAGACCTGGATATGGACTGCCCGGAAACTGCGGCCGCTGTGGAAAATTGGAGCAAATGGTATCTGGATACTGTACATATGGACGGCTATCGTCTGGACGCGGTCAAACATATAGATTTTAATTTCTATCGGGAATGGATCCAAAAAATGCGGGACTATTCCGGCAAGGAGCTTTTTACCGTGGGCGAGTACTGGTCTGCGGAACTGCCCAGGCTGCTCCATTACCTGGACACGGTAGAAAACAGGATTTCTCTTTTTGATGTGCCCCTTCATTTTGCCTTCCTGACTGCCGCTACCTCAAACGGCCAGTTCGACCTGGGAAGCCTTTTTAATAATACGCTGGTGAAGGAGCGGCCCCAGTGTGCGGTCACCTTTGTAGATAACCACGACACACAGCCGGGCCAGGCTCTGGCCTCCTTTATTCCCCAGTGGTTCAAGCCCATTGCCTATGCTTTTATCTTGCTTAGAAAGGATGGGATACCTTGTGTATTTTATGGGGATTTTTATGGGATCCCCCACGATGGGATCCCGCCGGTGACAGGGCTTAAGAAGCTGCTGCGGCTGAGACGGGACTACGCCTATGGAGAGCAGAATGACTACTTTGATGATGCTTCGGTTGTAGGTTTTACCCGGGAAGGCAGCGAAGAATATCCGGATTCCGGAATGGCAGTGCTGATGACGGACGCTTCAGAAGGATCCAAAAAAATGAAAGTGGGACAGCACTTTGCAGGAGGACAGTTTTTTGACGCTATGCAGCATTTTTCCAATCCTGTTGTGATCGATGAAAACGGGGAAGGAGACTTCCTGGTAAGCGGCGGCTCCGTGTCCGTATGGGTTACGGAAGCAGCGTATCAAAAGCTCTATATAGAGGTGGAATAACAAATAATTGCATGGCGGCATGCACATAAATAGGGGAGAAAAGAATGAGAGTGACAAAAACGTCAGAATCCTATTCCCTGGCGGGAAACGATATTGGACATGGACAGCAAAAATATTACCCGGATCCGCTTGTCTATAGAGGAGATCCTTTTGGATATGCGGGAACATTTCGGCAGTGAAGTACCCTGCACCCTGACTATGGGAAGAAAATGGGGAAGGCACTTTTTAATGCTGGAAGTCCGGGGGGAAAGGTTCGACCCTTTGGAGAAAAAAGAACAGCCGGAGGAACTCAGCGGCTGGGGCGGCCGGCTGCTTGCCAATATGGGGCTGACGCCTGTTTATCTATATAAAAACGGAAAAAATCAGATCCTTTTAAAGCTTCCTAAAAAGCAGGTCAATCCGGCAATTAAGCTGGTTGGGGCAGTGGTCCTTGCTGTGGTATCCGGCCTTTTGGGAAGAATGCTGCCCCCAGAGACCAGGGCTTTGCTGGATGCGGGTATCCTGACGCCTTTATTCGATACGTTTCTAAGAGCCCTGAGCACGGTGGCCGGTCCTATGATCTTTTTGTCAGTTGCCTGGGGGATCTTCAGCATCGGAGATACCGCCGCGCTGGGGATGATCGGAAAGAAAATGATGCTGCGCTTTACCGGGGTGACCTTTTTCTTGACGGCACTATCGGCGATAATGAGTCTGCCTTTTTTTCAGGTGGATATGTCTGTGAAAAATATGGACGGCTCCCAGCTGGGAAGTATTTTTCAGATGTTTTTGGATATCGTTCCTGCCAACGTGGTACAGCCCTTTATGGAGGGAAATTCTATGCAGATCATCCTGATCGCGGCGGCAGTGGGGATCGTTATACTGATATTGGGAGAACAGGCGGATACTGCGGCCCGGCTTGTGGAGCAGGCCAACTATATTGTCCAGTATCTTATGGAGATCATCAGCGCGATCGTTCCTTTTTTCATTTTTATAAGCCTGTTCCAGATGATGATCTCTGATTCTCTGGATCAGATCGCCGGAGCCTGGAAACCCATTGCAGTATATATCCTGTTTATCCTGCTCCTTTTGGGAGCGGTACTGGTCTATGTTGCGGCTAAGGAAAAAGTGAGCCTTCCGGTGCTGGTGAGAAAGATGTTCCCCACTTTTTTGATCACCCTTACTACTGCGTCCTCATCGGCAGCTTACGGGACTAATATGAACTGCTGCGAGGAAAAATTGGGCATCAGCTCCTGCATCACCAATTTCGGACTTCCTTTGGGTATTGTGCTCTATATGCCAGGGACCGCCATTAATTACCTGATCGTGGGAATGTATATGGCGGTGTGCTATCAGGTGGAGATCAATCTGTCCTGGCTGCTGATCGCGGTAGTGATCACCAGCATCCTGGCCATTGCGACCCCGCCCATACCAGGCGGCGGCCATACCTGTTATACGGTGATGTTCCTGCAGCTTGGGATCCCGGAAGAAGCCTTGGCGCTGACCATGACCTTGGATCTGATCTTTGATTTTATCTCAACAGCTGCCAGCCAGACTTTCCTGCAGGCAGAACTGATCCTGCAGGCGGACAAACTGGGCTTTATAAAAAAAGAAGTGCTGCGGACAAACGAAGGGGCCTGAACAACCCTGGCTGCGCTTGATTATTCACGCTAAATCATCTATAATAAATCAGAATTTAGAAATCGCCTGGGGATAGGCAGGAGGGCTGCCCATCCCAAAAGACTAGAATGGAGGATATGTACATGAAATTATATGACACCGGCATTTACCTGGTGAACGGCACCGAGATCGTGGAAGAAGCCAAGGCCTCCCTTCCCGTATCCAAAGAAGAGGCCGCAAAAGACACCATTGCATACGGTATCCTGAAATCCCACAATACTTCCGGAAATATGGAAAAACTCCAGATCAAGTTTGATAAGCTGACCTCCCACGATATTACTTTCGTAGGGATCATCCAGACAGCCCGTGCTTCCGGCCTGGAAAGATTTCCGGTTCCCTATGTGCTGACCAACTGCCACAATTCCCTGTGCGCGGTAGGCGGGACCATCAATGAAGATGACCATATGTTTGGGCTGACCTGCGCTAAGAAATACGGAGGGGTATATGTACCTCCCCATCAGGCCGTGATCCATCAGTATGCCAGAGAGATGCTTGCCGAAAGCGGAAAAATGATCCTGGGTTCAGACAGCCATACCCGCTATGGCGCCCTGGGTACTATGGCTATGGGCGAGGGTGGCCCGGAACTGGTGAAACAGCTGCTTTCTCAGACTTACGATATCAATATGCCGGGTGTCGTAGCTATCTATTTAAAGGGAAGCCCCCGTCCGGGAGTAGGACCCCAGGACGTTGCTCTTGCCATTATCGGAAAGGTCTTTGCAAACGGTTATGTGAAGAACAAAGTAATGGAATTTGTAGGGCCGGGCGTGGCAAATTTAAGCGCGGATTTCCGTATCGGCATTGATGTTATGACCACAGAAACAACCTGTCTTTCCTCTATTTGGCAGACAGACGAAAAGATCCGGGAATTTTATGAGATCCACGGAAGGGAAGACGCCTATAAAGAATTAAAGCCGGGCCAGACGGCATATTACGATGGATGTGTGGAGATCGACCTGGAAGAGATCAAGCCAATGATCGCTATGCCTTTCCATCCCAGCAATACCTATACCATCGATGAACTTAAAGCCAACCTTACGGATATCCTTGCAGACGTTGAGAAAAAAGCCCAGGTAAGCCTGGATGGAAAAGTACCTTTTACCCTGCAGGATAAGGTAGTGGATGGAAAGCTTTACGTTGAACAGGGGATCATTGCCGGCTGTGCCGGAGGCGGTTTCGAAAACATCTGTGCTGCGGCGGATATCCTCAGAGGCAGCAGCATCGGTTCCGATGCCTTTACCTTAAGCGTTTACCCTGCAAGTACCCCTATTTATATGGAGCTTGCCCGAAACGGCGTCCTTGCCGATCTTCTCGCAACTGGTACCGTGGTAAAGACTGCTTTCTGCGGTCCTTGCTTCGGCGCGGGAGATACGCCGGCCAATAATGCCTTCAGCATCCGTCATACTACCAGGAACTTCCCCAACCGTGAAGGTTCCAAGATACAGAATGGCCAGATTTCTTCTGTGGCTCTTATGGATGCCCGTTCTATCGCGGCTACAGCAGCAAACAAAGGCTTCCTTACCTCCGCAGAGGAATACACAGGAACCTATACAAACCAGAAATATTTCTTTGATAAGACCATTTATGAAAACCGCGTATTTGACAGCAAAGGAATAGCAGACCCAAGCACAGAGATCCAGTTTGGACCGAACATCAAGGACTGGCCCCAGATGCCTGCCCTTGCAGAAAATCTGATCCTGAAAGTGGTTTCCGAGATCCACGATCCGGTCACCACCACAGACGAGCTGATTCCTTCCGGAGAGACCTCCTCTTACCGCTCCAATCCTCTGGGACTGGCAGAGTTTACCCTGTCCCGCAAGGATCCCGCTTATGTAGGCCGGGCCAAAGAGGTGCAAAAAGCACAGCATGCCATCCAGGAAGGAAAATCCCCCGCAGAGGCTCTGCCCGAACTGGCTCCGGTCCTGGAAACCGTGAAGAATACTTTTACAGATATCACAGACCAGAACATGGGAGTGGGAAGCACCATCTTTGCTGTGAAGCCGGGAGACGGTTCTGCCCGGGAGCAGGCAGCTTCCTGTCAGAAGGTACTGGGCGGCTGGGCAAATATCGCTAATGAGTACGCCACCAAGAGGTACCGCTCCAATCTGATCAACTGGGGCATGCTGCCATTTTTGATCCCGGAAGGAGAACTCCCCTTCAAAAATGGCGACTACCTGTTCTTCCCCCAGATCCGAAAGGCTGTGGAAGAAAAAGCAGATACCATAAAGGGCTATGTTGTCTGTGAAGGAAGCCTTCGGGAATTTAACGTTACCTTAGGCGAGCTTACCGATGATGAAAGAGACATCATTTTAAAAGGATGTCTTATCAATTATAATAGAAGATAATCCAAAGCGCCGGTCCCTTAAAAAAGGCCGGCGCACTTTTTTTAATAAGCAAAATTATCTAAAAATTAGATAAAATTAAAATAAT
>DXBU01000032.1 GCA_019116385.1 Candidatus Blautia faecigallinarum
GAAAGAGAAGATACCCAGGTTTATGAGCCCCGCCGGAGAGAGAGACGGACAGGAATGGCCCAGGGAAGAAACAGAAAATAACAGGGAGGAAAACATGGCAAAAGAGGCAAAGACAAATGCAATGCGGATGCTGGATGTACAGAAAGTGAAATACGAAGCTCTTTCTTATGCGTGCGGGGAGTTTATAGATGGGATCCACTGTGCGGATCTTACCGGCGCTCCTTACGAGCAGTCCTTTAAGACACTGGTAATGGAAGGAAAGAGCGGCGCTTATTATGTATTTGTAGTTCCTATCGAGAAGGAGGTGGACAGAAAGGCGGCCGCAAAGGCAGTAGGAGAAAAAACGGTGGATATGATCCATGTAAAGGATATCCAAAAGGTTACCGGTTATATCCGGGGCGGATGCAGTCCTATTGGAATGAAAAAAACGTATCCAACGGTATTTGATGCTTCTGCGGGTAACTTTGAAGAAATTTATGTAAGCGGCGGACGTATCGGCCTTACCCTGAAGGTTCCGGTAAAGGCGCTTCTTAAAGTAACCGGAGGCAAACTGGCAGAAATCACTGCCTGACAAGTGAGAAAAGGAAGAAGGAGGGATCTGAATGGAGAAGAAGAGGATCTTAAAAAAGATCGCGGCCTGCCTGACAGCTGCCGTCATGATCTTGATTTTGGCGCTGCCGGTACAGGCAGCTTCCTACAAAAAAGCGCAGACTAGGGTGATCCGGGCTGGAGAATCCTACCATCTTATTGACAACAATATCAACAAAAATCAGGTGATCCGGTATGCTGTGAAGATCACAGCTGCCTCATCGGGTACCATGTATGACCTGGCCTATGCCTTTGGCGGCAGGGAGGAAGTGCTGAAAAACTGCAGCAAGAGCATCAAATTTGAGAATCCTGCGCCCAACTATATAAAAAGCTATGACAAAAGCAATACCGGAATGGCGCTGTGTATTAAAGTGCATAAAGGAAGTGTACGCATCCGGGTAGATTACCGGGCCCAGTACAAAGGGGCAGCCTTTACCTTTGCGAAACAGCCGACATCCCACAAGACCCTGCTGGGAGTAAGTGTGCCTTCAGGAAAACAGGTGCTTTTTCGTCAAAGGAGCAGCAATATTTCCTGGGTTCCAGTGGTAATAAGCGCCAAAAGCGGAGCCTTTACCAGAAGAGATTTAAACAAAGCCACCTCAACCTTTGAAAATTATACGTTCCTGTCTAACTATTTGAAATTCCGTTCCTATAACAACGGAAAACTGCAGACATCAAAAAGCCTGAATATCGCCTACGATACTAAGGCCGGTTCTTCCAAATTTATTCAGGTGCTCATGCCCAACAGGAACAGCGGGTGGTTTACTACGAAAAAAGGAACCGTTACCTACTACTTCCCATCTGATTATTTAAATATTGCCGTGGCCAGAAAATAAAAAGCATAAAAAGACGGGGCAGCCCACTTCAAAAGGAGGGGGCTGCCCCGTTCTTTACAGGAAGATCAGTTGTCCTCTGCGTCAGATTCGCTGAGCTGATATACGTGGCGTTTTTTCGCCATTTCGTCACTTGCCAGGTATTCGTCATAGGTGGTGATCTTGTCAATGAGGGTACCATTTGGCAGAATTTCCATAATGCGGTTTGCTGTAGTCTGTACAAACTGATGATCATGGGAAGTGAACAGGATCACGCCTGGGAATTTGATCAATCCGTTGTTGAGTGCAGTGATGGATTCCATATCCAGATGGTTGGTAGGCTCATCCAGCAGAAGGATATTGGCGCCGGAGATCATCATTTTGGAGAGCATGCAGCGCACCTTTTCTCCTCCGGAGAGGACACGGACGCGCTTTACGCCATCCTCCCCTGGAAAGAGCATACGTCCAAGGAAACCGCGTACATAAGTGGCATCCTTGATCTCTGAATATTGGGTCAGCCAGTCTGTGATAGTAAGGTCGTTGTCAAATTCCGCTGAATTATCCTTGGGGAAATAGGCCTGGGAAGTGGTCACACCCCATTTATAATTTCCTTCATCCGGTTCCATCTCACCCATGAGGATCCGGAAAAAGGTGGTAACAGCCAATTCGTTGGCGCCTACAAAAGCAACCTTGTCCTCTCTGCCCAGGGTAAAGGAAATGTTATCCAGCACCTTGACCCCATCGATGGTCTTGGAAAGGTTTTCTACCATAAGGACCTCGTTTCCGATCTCCCGGTTGGGGCGAAAATCAATATAAGGATATTTGCGGCTGGAAGGACGCATCTCGTCCAGCTGGATTTTTTCCAGAGCCCTTTTTCGGGAAGTTGCCTGCTTGGACTTGGAAGCGTTGGCACTGAAACGGGAAATGAATTCCTGCAGTTCCTTGATCTTTTCTTCTTTTTTCTTATTGGCTTCTTTCATCTGTTTGATAAGAAGCTGACTGGATTCATACCAGAAATCGTAGTTGCCGGCATACAGCTGGATCTTGCCATAGTCAATATCCGCGGTATGCGTACATACCTTATTTAAAAAGTAGCGGTCATGGGATACCACGATCACGGTGTTGTTAAAGTTGATCAAAAATTCCTCCAGCCATTCTATAGCAGGAAGATCCAGATGGTTGGTGGGCTCGTCCAGAAGAAGGATATCCGGATTGCCAAACAGAGCCTGGGCAAGGAGTACCTTTACTTTAAGACTTCCGGTAAGGTCTGCCATCAGGGTATAATGATATTCGGTATCTACGCCAAGGCCGTTTAACAGAGTGGCAGCATCGGATTCGGCTTCCCAGCCGTTCATCTCTGCGAATTCCCCTTCCAGTTCGCTGGCACGGATGCCGTCTTCGTCTGTAAAATCTTCTTTGGCATAAATGGCTTCTTTTTCTTTCATGATCTGGTACAGTCTGGCGTTTCCCATAATGACTGTATCCAGGACCGGATAGCTGTCATATTTAAAGTGATCCTGCTGCAGGAAGGAAAGGCGCTGTCCGGGAGTGATCGCCACGTCACCCTTGGTGGGCTCAAGCTGTCCGGAAAGGATCTTCAAAAAAGTAGATTTTCCAGCTCCGTTGGCTCCGATCAGGCCGTAGCAGTTTCCTTCGGTGAATTTAATATTGACATCTTCAAATAATGCCTTTTTTCCTACACGTAATGTGATATTATTTGCTGAAATCATACTTTACCTCTTTATATTCTATAGTATTATGTATCAGTATAGCTGATTTTTATCTTGGCGTAAACTGGAAATTTTGTAAGAATTATTTTCTCAGGGTCCGTGTTTTTCCAGCAAAAGTGCTTCTCCTTGAAAAAAAAAGAACTTACTGCTATAATCATCCAGATAAGAGAAAAGGAATTTAAGAGAAAAGAGGCATGATCATGAAGAGAGAAAAAAAGAACATATATCTGATTGGATTTATGGGAAGCGGCAAATCTTTTGTGTCCGATGCTATGGAAAAAATATATCAGAAAAAGAAGGTCGAGATGGATGAGGAGATCCAGAAAGCGGAAGGGATGAGTATTTCGGAAATCTTTCGAAAAAAAGGGGAAAGCTACTTCCGTGCTCTGGAGACCGCTTTGCTCTGCCGCCTTGGAAAAGAAAATAATTTAGTGATCTCCTGCGGAGGAGGCGTACCTATGAGAGAAGAAAATGTGACGGAGATGAAAAGAAACGGCTCCGTGATCCTGCTGCAGGCAGAGCCAAAGACGGTGTATGAAAGAGTGAAAGACTGTCACGACCGGCCCCTTTTGGAGGGAAATATGAACATAAGTTACATTGCGGAAATGATGGAAAAAAGGAGCGGGCGGTATAAAGCTGCCGCAGACTTTACTATCCATACAGACGGACGTCCGGCAGAGGAGATCTGCCGTGAGATCCTGGAGAAAATAGCCCGCTGATTTCATAGAACGATCCAATATAATATAAATAAGAAAGAGATGGGCAGCATGAATGAAATTTTAGAATTTTTTACCAGAGCAATGGGTGAGAATCTTTGGGCAGCACCTTTATTAAGCCTCGCGGCGGGACTTGTGACGTCTTTTACTCCCTGTTCTCTGGCAACGGTACCTATGCTCCTTGCCTGTGTGGGCGCAACGAAAGCAGATCCCCGAAAGGCTTTTCGTCTTTCCCTGGCAATGGCAGGAGGAATGGCGGTGACATTTGGAATATTTGGTTCCGTGGCCTCTGCCATTGGCCATATGATGCATGAAGCCGGACATTGGTGGACCGCCTTTATGGGAATCCTGATGATCCTTATGTCCCTGCAGGTGTTTGGAGCGGTCAACATCATCCCTCATATCCACATTTCGGAAAAGATGACGAAAAAAGGATATGTAGGTGCATTTCTCACCGGAGCGGTCGGCGGAGTATTTGCGTCCCATTGCGCCATACCGGTGATGGTAGCCCTTCTGGCCCTGGTAGCAGAACTTGGAAGGAACGCCTGGTGGGGAATCCTTCTGATGGTCCTGTATGCGCTGGGGCATAGTGTGCTTCTTCTGCTCACTGGCATAGGATACAGCTATGTTGAAAAAGCGGCGTCCAATCCCTCCTGCGCTGCAGCCGGGAAATGGCTGCGCCGTATTTTGGGAATTATCATCTTGGCAGTAGGCCTTTTGCTGTTATTTGGAGATAAATGAGAAAAATAAACCTGGCATAGTCCAAATTGCACTTTATGTACAGACTTTGTTGAAAAATGTCGCAAATTTCGGGGATTTAATGGGGAAGATATTGAAATAATACATGAAAGTTGCTATAATATACGATATCGGGGCTATAGCGTTAAGAAATTGTAACTTGTAAATGAGCGTAAAAAAAGAAAAAAGCAGAGAGAAGCAGAAAGAGGTTCTAAGTCATGTTTATTACTAGAGAGTGTGACTATGCGGTCAGAGTGATCCGAGCTCTGGCAGGTGAGACGAGGCTTAGTGTCAGTGAGATCTGCGAGAGGGAAAAGATTACAGCCCCCTTTGCATATAAGATACTGAAGAAGCTTCAAAAGGCAAAGATTGTGAAGGGCTTTCGGGGAGTTTACGGAGGCTATTCATTAAACCAGGAGGTTTCACAGCTGAATTTATACGATGTGTACCATGCAATCGATCCGGATTTGTTTATTATAGAATGTATGCAGCCGGGATATTCCTGCGTCCGGAACGGAGAGGACGGGAAAATGTGTGAAGTCCATCAGGAACTGGAGGAAATCCAGGATGAGATGTGGAAACTTCTGAAAAGAAAAAAATTAGACGAGCTGTTAGAAGAAAAAAAGGACAACACGCCTTAAAAAGGAGCGGAACGAAGGTTCCGTTCTTTTTTTGTATAGAAATAGATACAAAAAAAATACAATCAAATTGGACACAGACGCTTTTTTATGATATAATCTTACATGGACTTTTAGACACATAAGTGGTCTAGAAATAATTTTCATCATACCTTTTAAGGAGGAAAAGAACAATGGCAAGAAAGATGAAAACCATGGATGGTAACCATGCAGCCGCTCATGCATCATATGCTTTTTCTGATGTGGCCGCAATTTACCCGATTACCCCTTCCTCTGTAATGGCAGAAGCCACAGATGAGTGGGCAACCCAGGGAAGAAAGAACATTTTCGGACAGGAAGTACAGGTAACGGAAATGCAGTCTGAGGCAGGCGCTGCAGGTGCAGTGCACGGTTCTCTGGCAGCAGGCGCCCTTACCACTACCTATACCGCATCCCAGGGTCTTCTTCTTATGATCCCGAACCTGTATAAGATCGCCGGCGAGCAGCTTCCGGGCGTTATCAACGTTTCTGCCCGTGCAGTCGCTTCCCACGCTCTTTCCATTTTCGGTGATCATTCCGACGTTATGGCATGCCGTCAGACAGGATGCGCTATGCTGTGCGAATCTTCCGTACAGGAAGTTATGGACCTGACTCCGGTTGCTCATCTGGCAGCGATCAAAGGAAAAGTTCCGTTCATCAACTTCTTCGATGGTTTCCGTACATCCCACGAGATCCAGAAGATCGAGACATGGGATTACGAGGATCTCAAAGACATGGCAGACATGGATGCCATCGCTGCATTCCGCAACCATGCCCTGAATCCGAATCATCCCTGCCAGAGAGGTTCCGCTCAGAACCCGGATATCTTCTTCCAGGCAAGAGAAGCATGTAATCCATACTACGACGCTCTTCCGGCAGTTGTACAGGAATACATGGACAAAGTAAACGAAAAGATCGGAACAGACTACAAGCTCTTCAACTACTACGGAGCAGAAGACGCTGAGCACATCATCGTAGCTATGGGCTCTGTAAACGACACCATCGAAGAGACCATCGACTACCTGATGGCAGCAGGCAAAAAGGTCGGCGTTGTAAAGGTTCGTCTTTACAGACCGTTCTGCGCACAGGCACTGATCGATGTGATCCCCGAGTCTGTTAAGCAGATCACTGTACTTGACAGGACAAAAGAGCCGGGCGCACTTGGCGAGCCGCTGTACCTGGACGTAGTAGCAGCATTAAAAGACAGCAAATTCAAAGATGTTCCCGTATTTACAGGCCGTTACGGACTGGGCTCCAAGGACACCACTCCTGCACAGATCGTAGCTGTATATGAGAACACTTCCAAAGAAAAATTCACACTGGGCATCGTAGACGATGTGACCAATCTTTCCCTGGAAACAGGAGAGGCCATCGTTACCACACCGGAAGGCACCACCAACTGTAAGTTCTGGGGTCTCGGCGCTGACGGTACCGTAGGTGCGAACAAGAACTCCATCAAGATCATCGGCGACAACACAGATATGTATGCACAGGCATACTTTGATTACGACTCCAAGAAGTCCGGCGGTGTGACCATGTCCCACCTGCGTTTCGGAAAGAAACCGATCAAGTCCACCTACCTGATCCACAAAGCAGACTTCGTTGCCTGCCATAATCCTTCTTATGTAAATAAGTACAATATGGTTCAGGAGCTTGTTGACGGAGGAACCTTCCTTCTGAACTGCCCATGGGATATGGAAGGTCTTGAGAAACATCTTCCGGGACAGGTGAAGGCATTCATCGCAAACCACAATATCAAATTCTATACCATCGACGGTGTGAAGATCGGTATCGAGACCGGCATGGGACCGACACGTATCAACACCATCCTTCAGTCCGCATTCTTCAAGCTGACAGGCATCATCCCGGAGGATCAGGCCATCGAGCTTATGAAGGCAGCTGCAAAGGCTACATACGGACGTAAGGGCGATGACATCGTTCAGAAGAACTGGGCTGCTATCGATGCAGGCGCTAAGCAGGTTCATGAAGTACAGGTTCCGGAAAGCTGGAAAGACGCAGCAGACGAAGGCCTCTTCATGGCTCACGCAGAAGGCGGCAGAGAAGATGTTGTAGACTTTGTAAACAATATCCAGGCAAAAGTAAATGCACAGGAAGGAAACAGCCTGCCTGTATCTGCATTTAAGAACTATGTAGACGGAACTACACCATCCGGTTCCTCAGCATTTGAGAAACGTGGTATTGCTGTAAATATTCCGATCTGGCAGCCAGAAAATTGTATCCAGTGTAACAGATGTGCATATGTATGTCCCCACGCTGTTATCCGTCCGGTAGCCCTGACAGCAGATGAAGCTGCAAACGCTCCGGAAGGAATGCAGACTCTGGATATGACAGGAATGAAAGAATACAAATTCGCCATCACTGTATCTGCTTATGACTGTACAGGATGCGGTTCCTGTGCAAATGTCTGCCCGGGCAAGAAAGGTGCAAAAGCCCTTGCTATGGAAAACATGGAAGCAAACGCAGGAGAGCAGAAATTCTTCGATTATGGCATCAGCCTTCCAGTAAAAGAAGATGTAATCGCTAAATTCAAAGAGACAACTGTAAAAGGCAGCCAGTTTAAGCAGCCTCTCCTTGAGTTCTCCGGAGCTTGTGCAGGCTGTGGCGAGACACCATATGCAAAACTGATCACCCAGCTCTTTGGTGACAGAATGTATATCGCAAACGCTACCGGATGCTCCTCTATCTGGGGTAACTCTTCACCGTCCACTCCTTATACAGTGAACGCAAAGGGTCAGGGTCCTGCATGGTCCAACTCCCTGTTCGAGGATAACGCTGAGTTTGGTTATGGTATGCTCCTCGCTCAGAATGCAATCCGCGGCGGTTTGAAAGAAAAAGTAGAAGACCTTGTTGCAAACGGCGAAAACGAAGACGTTAAGGCTGCTGGCCAGGAATGGCTGGATACTTACGGATGCGGCGCTACAAACGGCACAGCTACAGATAAGCTGATCGCTGCTTTGGAAGCATGCGGATGTGACAAAGCAAAAGAGATCCTGGCTCAGAAAGACTTCCTGGCTAAGAAATCCCAGTGGGTATTCGGCGGTGACGGATGGGCTTACGATATCGGTTTCGGCGGCGTTGACCATGTACTTGCAAGTGGCAAGGACATCAACGTTATGGTATTCGATACCGAAGTTTACTCCAACACAGGCGGTCAGTCTTCCAAGGCTACACCTACCGGTGCGATCGCACAGTTCGCTGCAGGCGGTAAAGAAGTGAAGAAGAAAGACCTTGCATCCATCGCTATGAGCTATGGTTATGTATACGTTGCTCAGATTTCCATGGGCGCAGATTTCAATCAGGCGATCAAGGCAATCGCAGAGGCAGAGGCTTATCCGGGACCATCCCTGATCATCGCTTATGCTCCATGTATCAACCATGGTATCAAGAAGGGTATGTCCAAGGCTCAGACAGAGGAAGAGCTGGCTGTTAAGTGCGGATACTGGCACAACTTCAGATTCAATCCGGCTGCAGAAGGAAACAAGTTCAGCCTTGATTCCAAAGAGCCGAATATGGAAGACTACCAGGCATTCCTTGACGGCGAGGTTCGTTACAATTCTCTGAAGCGTCAGAATCCTGCAAAGGCAGAGAGACTGTTTGCTAAGAACGAGTCTGAAGCGAAGGAAAGATATGCATATCTGAAGAAACTGGTTACTCTTTACGGAACAGAAGAATAATCAGACTTTTATAGAGGCAGCAGTGCGCAAGCGCTGCTGTCTTTTTGTGTAGATTCTGCGAAATAATTGTGAAGCGGATTGACTTTTTTTTCTCAGATGCCTATAATCAGTGAATGGTATCATAATGTTTGGAAGAGCAATGCTGATAATAGGAGATCAGGCATTTATGAAAAAATGGTTTTCAAAAGAAGATAAAAAAGATTATTTCTTATTATATACCATAATTTTTTGTTTAATATCTGCTTTTCTTTATTCTTTTTTTTATTTCAATGGCAAATCCGTGATCTGGAGCCATGACGGGGTTCCCCAGCACGTGAATTCCCTT
>DXBU01000033.1 GCA_019116385.1 Candidatus Blautia faecigallinarum
TTTTTGCTGACGAATCTGGTTTGTATGATCGCGCTCACCGTGTTCCTATTTGTGATCGGTAATTCTCTGTCCGCTGTTCTGTTGATCCTTATTGCATGGATTGTGATTGTATCGGTAGGACTGGGTTTTACTTATTGGAAACGAAAACGACAGATGCAAAGGCTCCTGGACATGACTGGACAGCTCTCAGAACGCTATCTGATTTCCGAAGTGATGGAGTTACCAGAACGGGCAGAGGATCAGGTCTATTATCGGATTTTGAAAATGGCCGGGAAGTCTATGCTGGAGCAGATCAGTGAAGTTAAGCGGGAACGTCTGGAATACAGGGAGTACATCGAACAGTGGATTCATGAGATTAAAACGCCCATCACCGCTATGAAGCTGCTGTGTGAAAACCACAGGACAGACTGGACAAAAGAACTTCTGCTGGAATTGGAAAAGACCACCCGCTTCACCGAACAGGCTCTTTACTACGCCCGCAGCGAGCATACGGAAAAAGATTACTCTGTTCGGGAAATGGCACTGTCCAATGTGGTGCATCAGGCGATTGCGGATAACAAATACTTGCTGCTTCAAAATGGTATTCATCTGGAAGTGGAGGAAATGCAGGATACAGTTTATTCCGATGAAAAATGGGTGCGGTTCATTCTGAATCAGTTAATTGCCAATGCAGTCAAGTACCGTTCTGAGCAGCCGATTCTCCACTTTTCTGCCAGCAGGCAGCAGGATCAGGTGGTCCTTGTGGTGGAGGACAATGGGATTGGAATTCCCTCCGCTGACTTGCCGCGTATTTTCGAAAAGGGATTTACCGGGCAGAATGGGCGCACTGTTCAGCAATCAACTGGAATTGGCCTGTACCTGTGCAAACGGCTCTGTGAAAAGCTGGGTATCGGCATTATAGCGGATTCATCGGACCACGGCACAGCCATTTCCCTTTCATTTCACATTAACTGTCTGATCCAAGAAGTGCAGGGCTGAAGTTCTGCACTTCTTACATTTTTGTTAGAATTTCGTAAGAAAATTTGATACAAACAATGTTTGCACTATTTTATAATAGAAGTCAGAGGTGATGACATTATGAAAGAAGTTTTGAAGCTGGATCATATCAAGAAGTATTATGGGAATGGTGGAACTATCACAAAGGCGATAGAGGACATCAGCTTCTCCGTTCAGGCAGGGGAATTTGTGGGGATCATGGGCGCGTCCGGTTCCGGCAAGACTACCTTACTCAACTGCATTTCCACCATTGATACAGTCAGTGCGGGACATATTTATTTGGATGGAACCGATGTGACCGAGATCAATGAAAAGGAGATTGCCCGGTTTCGCCGGGAAAATCTCGGATTCGTGTTTCAGGATTTTAACCTGCTGGATACATTGACCATCAGTGAAAACATTGCCCTGGCACTGACCATCAACCAGGTTCCCGCGGGCGAGATTGACGGTCGGGTGAGGGAAATGGCCGTAAAACTGAACATCACGGATATTCTGGACAAATACCCCTATCAAGTGTCCGGCGGCCAGAAACAGCGGTGTGCCTGCGCCAGGGCAATCATCAACCAGCCCAAACTAATTTTGGCGGATGAGCCCACCGGCGCTTTGGACAGCCACTCGTCCCAAATGCTGCTTTCCACCATTCAGAGCATCAACGAAACGCTCGGGGCAACAATATTGATGGTGACGCACGACGCCTTTTCTGCAAGCTACGCCAACCGTATCCTCTTTTTGCGTGACGGTGCGATTTTTACAGAGATTCTCAAAGGTGGCGATTCTCGCAGGACTTTCTTTGAAAAGATTCTGGATGTCCTCACCATGATGGGAGGGGGAGTGAGCGATGTACGCTAAACTGGTTTTCCGAAATGCCAGACGTTCTGTCAAAGACTATCTGATCTATATTGTGACCATGACGATCTGTGTCATGCTCTTTTATTCGTTCCTGTCCATTTCCAGCAGTTACTATCAGCCGGATATTGGCAGCGAATACGACTTTACGATATTGAGTGATGGAATGAAGATAGCGATCTGCGTGATTACTCTATTTCTGTTGTTTCTGATACGGTTTGCCAACAACTATATGCTGCGGCGCAGGCAAAAAGAATTTGCAGTACAGGCCATCATGGGGATGGAGCAGAAAACCATTGCAGGGCTTTTCTTTGCAGAAACCTTTGTCATGGGAATGATTTCGATAGCCGCTGGAATCATTCTCGGTGTGTTCTGTTCACAGTTTATTACAGCAATGCTGCTGACCTCTTACGGGAAAAGCTACGAACTTGTATGGACACTGTTCCCGGATACAGTTGTTCTGACGGTTGGTTTCTTTGTTCTGAGCTTTCTTGCGGTAGGGCTGTTCAACACACGCACCATACGGAAAACAAAACTTATAGATATGCTTGCGGCAGACCGGAAAAATGATCCCGAACTGAAAAAGAGCCGCTGGATTATAGTTACAGCTCTTATATTTGAGCTGTTCACGATATGGATGCTTGTAACAGGAGTTCAGAAAGTCTGGTTTTATTATGACAGCCGTTTTGCTGCGCCGGTTCAGATCATGTTCTGGGGCAACATTATTATACCGGCAGTTGCTTTACTCTGGTCTGTATTATGGCTTATCAGGAAGAAAAAAACAGGTTTTCCCCAATTTATTTTTGGACTGATGATCTGCGCTGCCCTGAACGTCTGCGCAGCAGCCGGAGTACCGTCTTTGGTCAATCAATATTATCTTCCGTTGGGGGCAGGTACAGTCAACCAATACATGTTATTCATTCTGGCTGATTTAGTTTTTTTCATTTGCTCATTGATTTATCTTGCCAGCAGCTTCATTGTTGCGTGGAAAGAAAAGTCGCCGGAGCATAGATACAAAGGCGAAAATTTGTTCTTTTTCGGACAGGTTGTATCGAAACTGAATACCACCAGTAAGACCATGACGCTTATAAGCATAACTTTAGTGCTTGCGATTTTTATGTTTATCGCTGCGCCTGTTTTGGTTGGCTGGGCCTCGGGGTATCTGGATATACGGTCAATGTATGATGTGCAGATTTCTTCCAGATACAATGATGTATACAGTGAAGAAGATCTTCCCCGTGATAATTATGAGATTGTCACAGACTATCTTGCGGAACACGGCATTAAGGCGGATTATGACTGTACATTCAACATTTATCTTCCGAAGAGAGAGGACTTTCACAATCGAATAAAATATGACTTCCCTGTTGCAGCGATTTCATTGAGTGATTATAACATGATCCGGGAAATGTTAGGGTATGAGCAAATTTCTCTGTCTGAAAACGAGTTCACGACGCAATGGCAGACAATCGCTTCTGAGGAAGAGCGGGAGAGTTTTTTGGCAAGTCATACCAGCGTAATGACAGACGCCGGAGAATTGACTCTTTCCGGGCAGCCGTATTATGAGGAAGCAATCGGAGAGACCGTTTATAATTCTTACACGAATATCCTCTATGTATTTCCGGACAGCGTTTGTGAAAAGCTACTTCCGGTTATGAGGAACCGCTATATCACTACGTCTGAAGATATTTCCTATGAAAACGCCCGTGAGTTGGAACAGGCTTTTGCAGACGAGTATCCGGAGATTACGGATACTGGCGTCAGCTACACAATCCGCTTAAGTACCCTGCAGATCAACAGCACAAAGGCAAATAACTTTGTCTTGCAGGCTTCTTTACTTTACGGAGCTGTCGTCCTGATGGTGATCTGCCTTACAATACTGTCCCTGCAGCAGCTTTTGGACGCAAGTAAGTACAAATACCGTTTTTCCGTACTGCGAAAGATTGGAGTTGACGAACAGAAGATAGGGAAACTTGTGCTGAAGCAATTAGGCGTCTGGTTTGGCATTCCGATCCTTGTGGCAGTCACTGTTTCCGCGATTGTACTTACTTACTTTATTCAAACTGTATCCGCAGAAATTTCAGCTTATATTGGCTTTGGCACATTGATGATACAAATCGGCATAACGGCAGGTATTCTTGCTTTGCTGCTGCTTTGCTATTTCATCAGCACATGGATTCTGTTCCAACGTTCCATTTGCGGCAGCTCCAGCATTTTAAAGTGAGGAGGGGATATGCGATGTACTGGAAATTGGCCGCCAAAAATATCCGCAGGAGCCTGCGGGATTATATCATCTACTTTGTGACGCTTACACTGACCGCGGCGTTGATGTATTCCTTCTTGACGCTGGGATTCTCACCAGACATTCTCGCCATGACAGAAAATATGTCAATGCTTACCACGGGCATTTTGATACTTTCGGTATTAATCGCCTTCATGTCCTCATTTGTCATCGGATATGCCATTCGGTTTATGCTGGGTCAACGAAAAAAAGAATTTGCCGCCTATGAACTGATGGGCATGGAGGTGAAAACCGTCCGCAATCTGTTTTTGGTGGAAAACGGCATAATTGGCGGAGTGGCTTTTTTGCTGGGGACTTTGGCCGGAACCGGGCTATCCGGGCTATTGAATCAGGTGGTCCAGAATATTTTTGAGATTCCGCACACCTACCGGGTCTTGTTTTCTTTACGCGCGTGGGGAATGACCTTGTTTTTCTTCATCTTGATGTATGGATTCGGAATGTTTCGCGCCGCAAAGGTCATCCGGCGACAGAAAGTGATTGATCTGCTTTATGATAATCAAAAAAACGAGGAAATCCGTTTTCAGTCTTTGCATCGAAGTATCCTGACCGGTTTGCTCTCCGTCGCCGCTATGGTTATTGGTGTGATTCTGCTGGAAAAAGGACTTCATATTCAGACCAATGAAGCATTGTTGTACGGTGGCGGTGCCTGTCTGCTGATTCTTGTAGGTGTTTATGAGCTGCACCGGAAGATCCCAATCTTGCTGTACCAATTCGCGAAACGGAGCCCGCACCGGAAATATCGAGAAGAAAACCTGTTTTTCCTGGGGCAGATCGGCAGGCGTATTCAATCTTCCGGGCGCACAATGGCTGTTGTGGCAATCTTGCTGACGATTTCCCTTGCAACAATGTTTGTGGGGTTGACGATGGGCGCAGGCTATAAAGCCAACATGGAGGCGTATTATCCCTATGACACCGGAGTCGCTATTGACGCGCCATTGACAAAAAATAGCATGGATTCCGTCCTCTCCTTTGTAGAGGCGCGCTGCAATGTGGAGGACAGCGTAACCTATTACTTGTATGCAGTCCCCGATGAAGCCATTGAAGCCTTGGCCTTGTCTGACTATAACCACTTGCGGGAGATTTTGGGGCTTTCTCCTGTTTCCATAGACAGCAGCGAATTTTTCGTTCACTGTGATACATGGAACTATATGGATGACATTCGGCAGAGATTGGAACAGCAGCCGGAAATTACATTGAACGGCCAGACTTTGACCGTAGCGGAAACGCCGATCCTGACTGAACCGATGGAACAGTATCAAATGGCTGGAACAAATGGGTATGTGCTTGTCCTGCCGGGTGAAGCAGTTTCCCAGCTATCAGGGGAGAAAATCCGTCTGGTAATGAAGCTGGAGGATGGCGGATACCCGGAGTTGAGAAGCGAACTAAGACTATTTTTGAACAGCGGTACATGGCTGCCAGACATCCAACCCGGACAGGAACTGCCGGAAAGGGTGACGATGGGGGTAACGGTAAAGGCGTGGGGTATTGCCAATTCACTGACTGGATTCACAACAATCTCTTTCTGCGGGCTGTATTTGAGCATCATCTTCATTATACTTTCCTGCTCGGTGCTGGCTTTTGAGCAGCTTTCCGCCATAGATAAAAATCAAAAAAATTATGCTGTAATTGACCGGATGGGCGTATCAGCCCAGAAGCAGGCTTCCCTGGTTCGCAAGGAATTATCCACTGTGTTCCTGATCCCACTTTTCTTTCCAATTGTTCTTACCAACCTGCTGATTGTAGGGACACAGTTCATCTTCGGGGAAGCAATTTTGCAGGAGGGACTTGTAATACTCTACGGTGTAATAACGATTCTGTTGTTCTGCACCATATACTTGACCTATTTTGGCGCAACGATGTTCCTATTCAAAAAAGTTATTCTTCGGCCTAGAATGAGATAAGAAAATAGATTATATTTTATACTGGAGATATTTATAAATTGCAAAATTATTTTAAGGCAGGCCTGTAACCTGCCGCAACGGAATGGGCTGGTCTGCCTTGTGCGGATTGGCCCATTTGGACTAAAAGGGAGGGGCTATATGTGTAGCTCCTAACTACCATTTAGACGAACATAGACATAAAAACAGTCCCCATTGTGAACTGATTTCAGGGAATAATCCAACTTAAATAAAGAGGCGTACCTGAACCTCAAGAGCAAAACAACCAGACGCATCTGGTATTGATGCCGGGAATGCCTTATAAAATCAAATTTATTGTAACACGAAAACGTAGAAGTATAAATCACTTTCATTACCTTTTTGTGCCGCCGATTGGAAGGCTGCGGAATGGAGATTTTTATGAACGGAAACAAGAATATAATCATACTTTCAGAAAAAATAGGATTATACCATGTGCTTACCAAGTGCTTCGCCCCGAAATACCGCATTTGCAGGTATGGGCATGATGAATGGGGCAGGAAAAGTAGAGAACTCCCAGTTTTACAAAAGGACACAATACTCTTTGTCATCGAAACGGAAAATGAGACTCTGGACACCCTGCATCAGATTAAGAAGATACGGTTAGGAGCGTTTGCTGGGCTGATCCTGGTCGTTTCAGACGCAGAGGACCGGGAACGGCAGATCCGCGAAAAGGTTTCCTTTATTCACGCGGGCGCGGACGAATATCTGGCATATCCTCAGACACAGGAGGAGATTTTGGTAAGTATAGAGGCCTTGGTAAGACGGTGCGAGAAAAAAGGCTTTTTTTCTGTCAAGGTAGGAGGCAGCTCCATTTCAATCATCCCGCAAAAGCGGGAGGTTCTGTTGGAGGGAAAAACGATAGCTTTTACAAAGCTGGAGTTTAAAATCCTGAAATATCTGATCCTGCATCTGAATCAGGTAGTCCCCCATAAAGAGCTTTATGAGGCGGTCTGGGGAAAAGAGTATCTCAAAGACGATGAGAATATCATGGCCCACATACACCGGATCCGTAAGAAGATGGGAGATGATTTGGGAAAACCAAAATATATTCAGAATATATATGGCATCGGGTATCTCATGGAAGGGGAATAGCCGTAAAAGCCGCTTCTATATAGAACAGGTGAAGCAGCTCAAGCATTTTACGGATAGAGATTTGTCTTTTTTGTATGACATAGATGCGGGCCGCAGGAAAAAAAGGATAACGAAAGGCAGACGGAATGAGGATATTTTTGAGGATATGCAGCAGAAAATAGGGTGTTCCTTTATTTCGGACCTAAAATTTATGAAAAATATGAAAGAGCAGGTTTTATGGGAGATGCACTGTCTTCGCCTGGAAGAATTTTCCCATTATGTTTTCGGGGTGGGTTTTGAAAAGGTAAAAGAGCTGCTAAAAAAGTAGCACCCTCCGATGGACGTTCCTTTATAGCTGGATAGCCAGATGTTATCTGGATCAGGGTACTGGTTCTGGAATGCTGGAAGAAACGATGCGAGAATTCAATGTAAAGAAACAACATATAGTTAGAATTGAGTTGACGAACACAATATCCTGTGCTAATATGAAAATGAAATTTGTATTTGTATTCATCAGCAGATGAGTAAAAAGGTTTCGTTCCGGTAGGGTCCGGAAGATAAGTATGAGGAATCTGATATTCCTGGCTGAGAGGGATCGTGTGCCATTTAGAATGACTTCTAAATGGCCTTTTTTTGTTCCCATAAAAGATACAGATACAAAAAGGATACGGTGAAGGGGGTGAAGGACAAAGTGGAAAGATAAAGCATGGGAATCATAGGGAACAGACAGGATCAGAAAGGGAAGTACGTTTGCAGGGCATTTAGAATGAGTGATTCTAAATGCTATTTTTTTGCAGAACACCTAAAACAGGAGGATGGCAAATGAACAAATCTATCTTTATGGGACGCTTGATAAGAGATCCGGAAATCCGGTATTCGCAGACGGATAACGGTGAAATGGCAGTAGCCATATTCCGCATCGCAGTAGACCGGAAGTTTGTCCGGCGGGACGGGGTGAAAGCGGATTTTATTACCTGTTCAGCGTTCGGGAGGCTTGCAGAGTTCGTGGAACAGTATCTTTTGCAGGGCCTGAAAGTAATCGTGACCGGAAGGATGGAGAATGATAATTACACGAACCGGAACGGGGAAAAAGTATATGGCATGCGGCTGATGGCAGAAGACATCGAATTTGCGGAGAGCAAAAAGGCGATGGAGGAACGGATGCAGGCAGAGCAAGACGCCCAGAATGGAAGAAACAGCGCGGGGCGGTCTAAAAGACCGGGTTCAGCGAGCAGGGATCAGAGCGGCGCAAACAGCCGGCCAGCAAGAAGCGGAGACCGCAGGGAACCGGCATACGAAGAAGACTATGAAAGAGAACATGAAGAAAGGACAGCATCGCCCAGGGGAGCAAACGCCAGGGCCGGGGCAAACAGCAGAACCGGAAATGGCAGAAGGAACGCTGGAGGCAGAGCGGCTGCATCCAGGAACAGTTCGAGGCAAAGCAGGGACATTGATGAAGAGTACATGGATATGAATGAGGTAGATGAGGAACTGGATTTCGATTAATCCGGACATTTATCGGGAAACAGAAAGGAAGACGGGATGAATGATTTCGAAGGATGGATGAAAAAGAATAAGGAGCTATGTGTGGCAACAGGGATATTCGGACTGCTGGTTTCGCCATTTTTATGGCCGTTTTTCATTGCGGTCCTGTTTCAGTCTTTATCTCTGGCCGGCCCCATTATACTGGCATGGTGGATCATCCAACAGCCGTGGAAAACAAAGGAGGAGAAAGGTGAAGAAACGCATAACCAAAAACAGTGCAGTGAAAACAAGGATGCCGCAAAACAAAATCCCAAGGCCGAGGATGCCAATGCTCCGTCAGAGAATGGGAAGGAACAGGCAGCGGAACCGGTAAGAACGAAACCGAAGGAATCGGAAAAGAAGATGCCGGACGAAGGGGACTGTCTTGCGGTCTCCTGGTATCAAAATGAGGGCAGGGAACGGTTCCTGCAAATGAAAAGCAGGCTTGACCTGGAAGGGATCAGGGAATTTTCAATCAGCCGGGAAGGGATCTGCTCTGTGCGAAGAGGGGAGCAGTTCCAGCGGATCGCGGTCCTTCGCGGTTATCCGGGAGAGAAGATTCTTGCGGCAAAGGCAGAACTAAAACAAGATGGTTTTTCCATCCGGCCAGGCAGGAAATATGTCTGGGTATCTTGGAATAAAGGGGGAATCAGGTATGCTTTGTAGGCCGGTACAGAGGATCTATTACAATTCCGGGAATGGATACACGGTCGCTGATTATCAAACCCAGGAAGAGCTTCCAAAGCAGGTTGTGACGAAGCAGAAAGGGTACTACGGCTTGTTCCGGGCGGTTGGAGTGGAACTGCCGAATGACGAAGGGCTTGAAGTGGAACTGACAGGAGAGTGGAAGGAAAGGAAATATGGATGGCAGTATGAGGTTTCCTGCTTTCATGTCCATATACCTACAACGGAGGAAGGGATCAAGGCATACCTTTCTTCGACTCTCATCAAAGGAATCGGCCCGGTTACCGCGGAGCATATTGTAGAAAAATTCGGAAAGAAAACCCTATACGTACTGGAAAACCAGCCGGAAGAGCTTCTGAAAATACGGGGGATTACAGAAAGCAAGCTGGAGGAGATTTTAAAAGGCTACCAGAGAAGTACCGGTATGCGTGACCTGATGGTACACTTGGCTCCGTTTGGGATCACTCCAAGGAAGATTGCGCTGATTCAGGAGCATTTCGGTTCCGCGGCGGTTAGTATTGTCAGGGAAAATCCCTTCCGGCTGTGTGAGGTGAAAGGGTTTGGGTTCCTGACCGTGGATCCGATTGCTGTGAAGGCCAAAAACTTTAAAGCCGATGATCCCCTGCGGATCAAAGCCGCGATCGAGCATGTCATGGCTGAGGCAGAGGGGGAAGGGCATCTGTTTTTGAATAAGCAGGAGATCCTAAACCGCGCAGGACAGCTTTTGAACCACAGGAAGGCGCCGGGAACCGTATCAGACCGGGCAATCAAGGACGCTGGAAATGAAATGATCCATAAGGACAGGAAGCTGGTCTGCTACGACGGAGCTTTCTATACAACGAGAGCTTTTAAGGCAGAGCTTGGCGCTGCAGCTATGCTGGTAAAGTTAAGCCTTCAGCAGAACATGTCCGTGAATATTGACCGGATTTTAAGAAGCGTGCAGCAAAGGGAGAAGCTGATCCTGAATGCAAAACAGCAGGAGGCCATCCAAATGGTGTTCCGGCATCCGGTTTCTATCATCACAGGCGGACCGGGGCGTGGAAAAACCACAATTATCCGGTTTATCATTGCCATCCAGGAAGAATTAAATAAGGAAGCGATGATTTTACTGTGCGCGCCAACCGGAAGGGCAAGGCAGAGGATGTATGAAACCACGGGATATCCCGCGCTGACCATCCATAAAGCGGTAGGCTTGACAGGAGAAACCGGGGAGGAAGAGTGGAACCATCTGGCAACTATGCCGGAAGACTTAATCATTGTAGATGAAACCAGTATGGTGGATATGTTCCTTGCGGATAAGCTGTTTTCCTGTGTGAAAACGGGGGCAAGGCTGGTGATGGTAGGGGATAAAGACCAGATCGAATCCGTGGGACCAGGAAACGTATTCAAAGAAATGATCGATTCAGGTGTGATCCCGGTTACGATACTGGATGAATGCTTCCGCCAGGAAGGGGATTCCACGATCATTTCCAATGCCGATAAGATCAACCGAAACCAGTTAAACTTAACGTTTGATGATACGTTCCGATTTTACCCAGCAGCAGATGCCAAGGATGCGGCTGCCAAAATCCGTGAGATCTACGAGAAGGAGCTGAAGGAGAATAAAGGCGGGACGGATGACGTGCAGGTGCTGTCTCCTCTGCGGAAGGACACGGAAGCTGGCTCAGATGCTTTGAACGCCATGCTCCGTGAAATTGTGAACCCGAAACGGCGGGGGTATCCGGAAGCCGCCAATGGGAAGGTCACTTTCCGGCAGAACGATAAAGTGATGCAGACAAAGAACAATGACGAGGTATCCAATGGGGACGTGGGAAGCGTGCTGAATATTTATCAGGAGGAAGGCACGACCAAGATGCGCGTGGATTTTGGAAATGGCCGGATCATGAAATATGAAGGGGAGGACTACTGGCCCCTTACCCATGCCTATGCCATGTCTGTCCATAAATCCCAGGGAAGCGAATACCCTGTGGTAATCCTGCCTATGCTGCCCTGTTTCAGGAGGATGCTGCGCCGGAACATTTTTTATACGGCGGTGACAAGAGCAAAGAAAAAGGTGCTGATCGTCGGCAGCAAACGTGCAATCGCCCAGGCCATCCGGACGGACTTCACAGCACGGAGGAATACCCGGTTTGCGCAGCAGATCCGCAGGATTATGCAGGAAGTGCAAAAGCAGGGAGAGAAGACGGCTTAAAGGAGAGAAAAGATGGGATTGATTTGGGAAAAGAAACTGAAGCAGATCACAAAGGAATTACAGGATAGCAAAAGGATGCTGAACCAGGAGCGTACGAAAAGAGAAGAAGAGGCAAGGGAGCATCAGGAGCTGGAAATCCGGGCTTGGGAAACGGAGCGGAGACTCCGCCAGTACCAGGAGCGTGAGAGACGCATCCGGGATATGTTCAAATATGAGTATTGGAAGAGAATCAGCCCTCTATATTCTATGGAGTTAACGGATTTAAGGAAAAGCGTCCGGCCGGATACGTTGTTCTATTCCCAAGAGGAAAAAAGCTGGGGCGTCGCAGTGTGCTATTGCTACCAGTGCAGGGAAGTGCTTGAAGCACAGTATTTTTCAAGCGAACTGGAAGCGCTCCGGTATATGGCAATCAAACAAATACTCGGAATATCCCCAGAATTTGATACCTGCATGGAATGCTACCAAAACCATATGAAAGCGTGCGCGTAAAAGAGTTTCCCCGGCCCTGTGCCGGGGAAGAGTTTTACAGGGTTGGGAAAGAAGGTGCGAAATTTTTGAATCCAAAAGCCTTGTATGCGTATTATGAAAGACATCCTGAGTTGGAAGACGTCTATTTAAAACAAGACCGTATGTTTCGCAAACGTGAGAAGGAATTATGGGACGCTGTATCAGGGTTGGAGCCTTTGATTAAGACGCTTGGAAAGGATGCCTGGCTGAAATTTGACCAGGTGCTCACAGCCCATAACCGCTGTGAAGAACGGGCCTTACGGGTCATGTATGTCAAAGGCGCCTTGGATATGGCAGATAAAATGACAGGACAAAGAAAAGGAGGAGGAAGATGCCGGAGGTTCGGTTCTATGACGCATGGACGATGCAGCTGCCTCTGCCGCAGCCTTTTGAAGAGCTGCTTACAAAGCAGAAAAAGAAGCGGATCAGCTGCCAGGAAAAGGATTGCTCTATCCATAATAAGAGGAGCCAGGGAAAGTCAGCAAAGCTTCATCCGCCGACACTCTCCGCGATCCTGGGCCTGATAGCCATTCAGGAAGGAGACGCTTTGGGGGCGTGCGGGATGCAGAAGCATGACCCGGTCTATTACTGCATGCTTGAATATGAAAAGCCGGAAGGGACCATCCTGCTGATCTACAACCGCGCAAACGGAAGGTTTCTGGGCCAGAGGATTCAGGCAGATACCAAACAGCGGCTTCTGGCGATTGGGAGCGGAAAGAGCACAGGGGAGGAATTCCTTGCGCTGCTTGTCTACGCAAGCACGGTCCCATCCGGCCTTTATGATGGGGAATTTGCGGAAAACTTTGAACTGCTGAAATGGCAGTATGAAAACGGATGGAAGGAACCAAAGGAGGCGCTTCACGCCGCCTATATTTGCTGTGACAATCTCTACCGGAGGCTGACTGCGCCGCCGGAAGAGGCGATTCCGCTGGAACGGACACAGCTGTGTGCGGAAACGGGCGTGGATTTCCTGTCAAATTTTAAGATCGGGATTGGGATGTATGCCCCGGATGATTATATTTGGGGGAATTTCCAGTACCTTACCGTGAGCAAGCCGGGAAAGAGGAACCGCACCATTGCGGATATGAGGAAACTCTATGACTGTGGATGGGAGGTTGCGGCAGGTTCCATGGATAAGATTCCGACACTTCCGGAAACGTACCAGGTGAGTGAGGATGTGGAGGAGATCCTTCAGCGGATCGTGGACACGCCGTCAAGGCTGTTCATGCTGACGGGGCCGGCCGGCGTCGGTAAGACCACGGACGTGAAGATCATCGCGCAGGTTTTGGGCCTCCCATACTATGTATTTACCTGTGGGCCGGATACAGATGAGCTTTCCCTGCTGGCAAGCACGGTGCCAAATATGCGTTCAGCTCCGGAAATGGACAGAACGATCACGTTCCCAACACTGAAAGAGCTGGTGGCTGACCCGGCGATGGCTTTAGCAAAGGCAGGAGAGCCTTTGCGGGAAGGAATCGGTGCAATGGAGGCTTATCGGCTGCTTTGGGAGACAGCATACCAAAAAGGGTACCATAAAGCGAAATCGGAAAAAGATTTTGTTTTAAAAGAATCCGAGATCGTAAAGGCCTGCCGGGAACCCTGTGTCCTGGAAATCCAGGAGCCGGCCACGATTGAAAAGCCGGGAACGCTGGTCCGTCTGAACTCCCTGTTTGACGAGGGCGCCTGCACGGACCTGATGAATGGGGAAACACTGATCCGCCATCCCAATGCGGTCATTATCATGACTACGAACCTGACCTATGCCGGCTGCCAGGAGTTCAATGCTTCTGTGGTTTCCAGAATGTCCCTGGTACAGCATCGGGAGGATTTGTCCGCAAGAGCAATGATGCAGCGTGTTGTAGAGCGGACCGGGTTTTCCGATGAGGAGATCCTGCCATTCATGGTCTCTACGGTGCAAAAAATCCGGGAATATTTGGAAAACGAGGATCTGCAGGGAGGCATTTGCGGGTACCGGGAACTGGAAAGCTGGGTGTGGAGCTATATGACGACGGGAGACCTTTTAAAATCCGTGAAAAACACCGTGATCAGTAAAGCAGCCTTGCTGGCCGAGGACCGGAAAATCTTGATGGATACCTTTGTCATGCCGCATTTTTGCGCCTACGAGGAGGAGAAAAATGACGGGATACAGAGAAAATAGCGGTTACCGGTTTAGGGTGTCGGCGAAACTGGATGAAATATGCCCAGAGGATGTGTTTCAGAAACCGTCCTATGAACATCTGCTGCGCTCCTTAGCCAGGGAATTAACCGGCGGCCAGCTCTCCATTGTCCGGCTGTACAAAAATCCAAAAGATAACCGGCTGGGCTGGTGCGACGGAAGGGCTGTCTGGATCAACCTTGGCAACCAGGTAACGAATAGCTTCCCGACCTTATCCTTGAAAAATGTAAGCCTGATTGGGATCCTGGGCCATGAATGCGGGCATAAACGGTATTCGGATTTTGACCTGCTGGGAAAATACCTGAAAGGCTTCAGGAAAGGGATCTGGTATCCCCATCCGCCCCGGGCAGAAACGGAAGCGGAGGCAGAGGACCTAAAGATAATGCGGGAATACTTTGAAAAGAAAGACAAAAATGCCTTAGGACTCATGATGCAGGTCGCATCCTACTTGAATAATCTGCTGGAGGACGTCTACGTGGAGGAGCGGATGTGCGCCAAGTTTCCTGGGAGCATCAAAAGGGGAATCCTGATGAACCGGAGCCGGAATGTGGAAGAGATCCCGACTTTGCGTGAACTGCTTCAGGAGAATGAGGACGCGGTCACCGTCTTGATGAACCTTTGCGGCCAGTATGCATTATCCGGGCGCATCAATAACTGGGATGGAGAGGAAAGTGAGCTTCTGGGTACCATAAAGGAGCTTGCCCCGATCATCCAGAAGGCGGTCCGGGAGGAAGCGCCCAGCGCAAGGTTTCTGGCAGCCAACCGGATCCTTCTGAAAATATGGAAATATCTCTATGACATCATCCAAGAGCTGGAAGAGGAACACGCGAAACGTTCAAAGGAGCCAGGGGAAGCAAAGAAAGGAGCAGAAGAACCCGAAGAGGGGGAAGCTGCGGATAAACAGCCGGACGGCACCTCGGAAAACCAGGAAAGCGGCACAGGAGCACAGGATTCCGGAAATAAAAGCCGCGAAGGGGAAGGGACGAAAAAGGAAGAAAGCGAGCCGCAGATGAGTGGGGCAATGCGGAAGTATCTGATCCATTTGGTGACGCATATCCCGCAGTTTTCGGAGACGAACCCTAAAGAGCCAGTTTTTGAAAGAACACCGGACGATGTGGAATGGACAGGCACATGGGAAACAGACGAAAAGGGAGACGCCGGATGGCAGCAATCCGAGGAACCTAATGGAGCGGTTCCAAAAGAGAAAAAGGAGGGTGCGTTCCCTGTTATGCTGCAGGTGGACGCGGAGACAACATTCCGTGAACTCCTATGGCAGATGGCAGAGGAGAAGGTCAGAGACGAGATGGACCAGGAACTGTCGCATCGCCTTTTGCAGGGTCTGCTTTCCATAGAAACGTCAGAATTTGACCCTGGCCATAAGCGCGTAAAAAAAGAAATATGCCGCAACAGCCGGATTTCAGAACCGGAAAAAAGGCAGCTTGCCAGCTATGAGGATAAGATAAGGGAGACGCAAAAGCGGTTAAGAGCAGCGCTGCTGCCAATTCTGCGAAATCAGAAAACAAGGACGGAACGCCGCCTCTTCATGGGGAAGAAACTGGATATGAGAAGTATTGCGGATCCACAGGGAGCGGTATTCAGAAAAGAACGCCGGGGAAAGAAGACAGACCTTGCCCTGGCTGTACTGCTGGATCTGTCGGAGTCTATGACAGGCAAGCGGATGGAACAGTCCAAGTTGGCAGCGCTCTGTCTGTATGAGTTCTGCCAAAAGGCAGGAATCCCCATTGCGGTGTATGGACACCACACGGATGGATACTTTCATAGGGCGCTGGAGGAGGAAACCGTTTACCTGCATTGCTGCGCGGAGTTTATACCGGATAAAAACGACCGGTACCGGATTGCCGCCCTGCGGCCGGATGGAGCGAACCGTGACGGCGTGGCCTTATGGTTTATGGGAAAACGGCTTTTGGGGCGTCCCGAAAAGCAAAAGCTCCTGGTCCTTATCAGCGATGGCCTGCCAAACTCCAACCAGTATCGGGGAGCGAAGGCAGTCGCGGATTTAAAGGATATAAAGAAGGAGCTGTCAAGGAAGGGGGTTTTATTTCTGGCAGGCGCGATCGGATCGGATAAAGAGAGAATCCGGGAAATCTATCAGGAAGCATTTCTGGATCTGTCCGACCTGGAAAAACTGCCGGTACTTTTGATGAAACAGGTTCTGAAGTATATCAGGAGGGATTAGGATGGAAGGCGAAAGAAGAGGGAACACAAAAGGACAGGAAACGTCAAAGCAGATTGGGGTTTATAAGACGAATACCAGTCTCCTGGAATTAAATAACTGTATGCGCCCGGCATCTCGTCTGATGCCCTGGCATATTCATGCGGAAGGGCGTAAGGATGAGGGCGGGTATTCCCTGATCCGGGCCGTTATGGTGGACTACAAGGAACGGGAAAACAGCGTCAGCGTTTACGCCAATCTGGCTCCGGAGCTTGTAAAGTATCTGTATGCGCAGATGCAGCTTGGCGTGAAAGAATTTTCTTTCTTCCAGCAAAAAATTTTCCGGGGAGAAAACAGGAGAAGTGGGGAAGGGATTGTGACCTGCTTTTCCATCAGCCGCCATGTCGCGGATAGCGCAGGACGGGCAAGGAGGATGCCCTGGAGCGTGGAGATCCAGAATGGGACCGGACGGATCGCCCACAACCGAAATGGCGGGCAGTTCTGTGAAAAGGATTCCTACCGAAAAGAAAAAGCGGTTTCGGTAAGCCTGAAGGACGAAGATGTTTTTATGCTCTTTGCCCGCGCCAACGCAGTGATCTGTGCCTTTGAGCAAGATTCTCTGTTTCGCAGAAGGAATGCCCAGAATTTTCAGAAGCTGTATCAGATGGTGGAAAAACTGATTTTAACCGGAGCAGGGGCAAAGGATGCCAAAAAGGACGCTGCCTGAGAAAGAAGGAGGAACTATGAGGAAGAGAAAATGCGGGAAGGAATGGCTCCTGAGGGGAAGAACGTTTCTCGGATGGCAGACCGGCTATGTGATCGGGATGGAATCCCACCGGTATTATGCCGGGGTGCAGGCAGGGAAAATTCGCTGCCGCCCTTTGTGGGGCGCCAGGTATTTTGCCACAAGAAAGCAGGCGGAACAGACCGTATACCGTACCCTTGGATATGCTGGTATGCAGGTACAGCTTTTCCATGTCTGCTATACCCTGGTGGAGGCAGAAACCCTGGAGCAGAGATGGAAGCTGTACCGGGAGGGCGGACGCCCGCTGAAGTTTTTGACCTATCGGGAAGCGCTAAGGTACCAGAAGGAGCGGGATTTGTATAAAGATTACACCGTTGAGCTTTATGCATTCCGGGAAAAGGAAATACGCCTGGCGGCATGAGTGCGTGAGCGGAAGGGGCTTTCCATGCCCCTTCCCAAAACAGGAGGAAACTTATGGAATGGAACTTGTTTGATGCGTGGATCGACGTGCCCCTTTACGGTCAGATGAAATATTTGATCTACGAAACGTGCAAAAAGGAAGACCGTTATACCTTGCTGACGGAGAATGACCGGTCAGATCTGTTTACAGATCAGCCGAAAAAGGGCATGGATGAAGCATACCATCTTTCTTACCCCGGCGAAGCGCTGGAACGGCTGGGAGAACGGATGGAGGTGACAGAGCGGCAGCAGCGGGCGCTCGCCCTTGCGCTGGCACGGACAAAAAGTCTGCAGGAAGAGCGTATGTTTGTAGGGAACCAGCTGCCTAACTTCCTTGGGAAATTAAAACGCCAGCTTCACGGGGACAAACTTTTTATGCTGGGGTTCCAATGCCTGATGGATGGAACCGAAAGGAAAGAAGCCTATGAGGGGCTCCTGGGGTATCCATATAGGGAACTGCGGGAGATCCTGTTTGCCCTGTCCATCCTTCCGGAGGATGACCAGCTGTGGCAGGCTGTGTGCCAAAAATTGAATGCCCTGCTCGGAAACGAACGGGATATATCTGTTTTTGAGAATGCAGGGGTTTATGTGTGGCTGGCAAGGCAGGTCTGCTTTCATCAGCGGATGAGGGTTTACCGGAAAAAGGATATGGATGTGCTGAAATATGTGCTGCGCCTGCCTTTTTTAAATGTCTTGGGGAAACAGGACACGGTACTGAAAAAGCTGACGGGGAATGGATATGCTGTAGAAGAACTGTCGCACTTAAACAGCCTGATGATCCGGGAGGTCCGGTTTCCGGACAGTATTTTTCCAGGGTCTATCACAGGTGAGAAGATTGCGGTGGAAACCTGCCGGCGCTTTCTGGGATCGGACAAAGTTTATCCGCGGCAGGCATATGAATTGTGCAGCTGTTTGTGTGAGGCTTATAAGGAATTTCGGATTAAGCTAAACGGAAACCAGGGAATCCTGGATGCCCTGATAGGGCAGGTAAAAGTAAAAACGCCGGAGGCTTTCCGAACCCTGTATCCGTATATTTCCGGAAAACCAAAGTTTGCCCAGTGGAAAATCTTTGATTTGGCAGATCCGAAGTGGGATGGGCTGCATACCTGGCTTCCGGAAACGGAGTATGAGGAATGTGTGACCGAAAGCCTGCTGGCGGAGGAAGAGGCTGATAAGCTTGCCAGAGCGCTGAAGCGTTACCAGGAATTGACGGGGAAGGATTATACGGAACAGTTCTGGAAAACGAGTGTGTATAAGATAAGCCAGGTATTCCGGCATCTGGCAGACCTGGACGCGCTGCCGGCAGAAGCGCTGATGGAAGCGTTTTTGAAGGAATACCAGGAAAAAGACGGGGAATTTGAGAATAAATGGAAGAATATGGCCTGGTATTTACAGGAATATGCAAAGAAGATCCACTCCCACAAAGCGTTCCAGGTGCTGAAGCTTTACGTTGAGCGCCTTGGGGTGGTGGATATTCCCAAACTGTTTTCCTTCGGGGAGATAGTAAAGAGCTGCTTTATGATCCGGTACCGGAACTGCTATGCAGACGCTGAAAAGCTTGATATTGTCAGGCCGTTTTTGACAGAGCAGGAACATCAGCAGCTTTTTTACTGGATAGAGGAGTATCAATTCCGGCATAACACAGAGAAGTATCTGAAATTTCTGGGAGATACCCTTCTGAATGAGGAGACCCGCTCCTGGCTTCCATGGGAAGATGCCAGAGAAATCTACTTTGCGTTAAGAAAAAGTAAAATGGCTGCGGAGACGGAACACAGACTCAGGGAGCTTTATCTTACGGAACCGGAGCAGACCGCGCTTCGACAGAAAGAGGAGGAGGAAAACAGAAGAAAGAAAGGAAAAGAGAAATGGGAGAGAGTAAAAAAAATAAAAAAGGAATTTACAAAGGTTGTGGCAAAGAACCGCCTCAAACAAGGATTGTTCAAACGAATTTCCGATTTTCTTGCAGTGTCTTATTATTATAGGAAGGAAACGGCTGAAATCGCAGCCGGCTATTTAAAGGACGCAAAGACGGGAATCTGTCTATTCGATGACGAAGACCTGGCTGAGCTGATGAAGCTTCTTATACAGCTGCACAGGTATGGGGAAATGGATTTGGAAACATTAAAACAGTGCATAGGAAAGGCAGAGGTGAAAGAATGCGAGAAGGAATGCAGGGAAGAATCCGAGAAAGAGTCTGTGCATGCGTGAAGCAGCATATCCAGACGGTAAGCAGCCTGGAAGGATCGTTTCTGCCGTATCACTTTGTAGAGGAGTACGGGGAAGACCGGTGCCGGGAGCTCTGCGGCACCATCGAAGACTATGGGGTGGCAGGGAGCATCCAGAAGCTGTCAGAAGAGGGAAAAAGATACCTGATGGAGGATCCGGATTTTCTTGGCTCCCTGAAACAGATCCGGATGGAAGGAGGGAAAAACACGTATTGGCGCATGGACCGGCTGCTTTCCCGGGCACGGGGAGATTGTCTGTCTAAGCTGGACTATGGGGACATCCGGGAGGTTTTGGTGGATGAAACAATTTCGGCGGATCTTCAATATCCATACCTGAACTATTTCATGCCGGAGCATTTAGCGGGTGAAGAAAAAGAGCGGGTACTTGCCGGACTGGAAAAATTCCAAAGGGAAATCCGCATTAAGCTTTCCGAACTCTCCCAAAAGGAGCGTAAGCTGATCGGCCATCCCCTGTTTGTGACCGGGCTGCTGGATGGTCTGCTCAACCAGGAAAGCACATGGGAAATGCTGACGTGGCCGGGGGTATTGCCCCTGCTGGAAAAAATATACAGCATAGACCCCAGACAGAGGTTATGGGACACCCAGTTCCATCAGATCGTGGAAGCGGCGGAGGAAATCCAGGCGCTGCTGGAACAGGTACTTCCCTGCTTTGAGGAAGAACAGCAGGTGTTGCTGATCAGACGCTGGATGGAGAACGAGAGACTGCTCTATGACCTGAAATGCCTGGCAAGGATGCTTCCGGATATGGGAAAGAAGGAAAAAGAAGAGCTTTTGGGAAGCCGGGCTGCTTATGTGCTGACTCTGTATGAGATCAGGCTGGACAACATCCATTTAGAGGAATTGAGCACCGGACAGACACAGGTATTGATTTACGCAGTCCTTTCCGGTAAAAAGCATTTCTTAAATCTGATTAATGAGCACAGTGATGCGTTCCGGAAACTGGGATATTTTTCCTTGCTGCTTGACCCGTATGTATATCGGAGGTTCTTAAATTTAAACACGGTGAATGAAAAGAACCTGCGGGACGCGGCAGGACTGCCGACCATCCATGACAGGTGCAGGCAGTACTTGAAACGTCCCAGCTATACCTTTGAAGAACTCCGGACACTGACGACCAGGGATCCCGTTTATTTCCGCTTGTATGGCTTGCTTACGAACGAAAGGAGTGATGACCGTCTGCGGGTGCTGAAGGAGCTGCTGAAGCGGGAAGCGCTCCCATCCAGAATGGATGAGGAGAAGCTGGAAGCGCTGGCGGCACGCTTATCGGCAAAGCCACTGTCCGGATGGATGGGAAACGAGCTGGGGCATATCAGGGAACTGAAAACCGATACGGCCATAGAGCTGCTGACGGATTGGGAATTGTATAAAAGCTATATTCCGAATCTTGTCAATGGCAGACAGGCAGCTTACCTGATCCGAAACCAGGATCTGCTGCCAAAATACAAAACGTTTGGAGAACTGCAGGAGCACCTGATTGAAGAAGATCTGAAGTGGGCATGGCTGAGGAAATATCTTGGGATCACCGATGCATTTGTAAAGCAGCATGAAAGGGCAGTGTATCAGTTCGTGTCCTGGGGAGATGCGCAGATCGTTTATGAATTCTGCCAGGGAATGGGACAAAAACTGGAAGAAGTGCGCCGGCTTTTGACAGCCCATCTGATGGGAGAATTTGAGAAGGTCAAATACTACAGGGGAGACTTGGAAAAAGAGATCTCTTACCCAGTCGGTCAGAGGACGGAAGAACTTTGGAAAAAGAACCGGTCAAGGAAGGAGGGAAGATACCGGGCGTGGGAGGAGGACCGTTTTATCCCATTGCTGCAGATCGGGGAGATACCGAGGGCAACCTGCCTCTCTTACCGGGATGGGGAGTATAAGGAATGCCTGCTGTCCTGCTTTGACGCAAATAAAAAGGTGATCTATCTGGAAGAGGATGGGAAAATTGTATTCCGGGCTATGCTCCGTTTAACCAAAGGGTCAAGCGATAGGAAACCAATGAAAAAGAAGAAGGTTGAGTTTGCTGATTTGACCCGGGAAGAGGAGCGGGAAGGCACGGCTCCTGCAAAAGAAGATCTGATCCTGTTTTTGGAACGTCCCTATATAAGCGGACTTAGCACAAGCAGGGAAGAAAACGCAGTATCCTGCGTATACCATCTGGTGCAGGAAAAAGCCGGGGAGCTTGGCGCACGTCTGATTATCAGCAAAGACTATGATAGATATGACGTGTTTGCAAGATACCAGTGCAAAAACTATTATGTGTATATCTCTGCTTCGAAAAACGGGGAGCAGTACCTGGACAGCTTGGGCGGTATGGCAGCGGTAAGCAGTTCCGGCTCTTATGAGAGCGGTGCTTTTCTCCTGCCTGGGAGAGCAGAGGCGGACGCTGCGTAGAAAATTCTCTGTGCAAAAGGAACGAGCCATTCGCGGGTGACAGAATGCGGATCCAGATTATAAGATGAAAAAAGAAAATGAAATGAAATAACTTGTATTGATTGATAATTAATCTAGTGCTAAGATAAAAATACTTAGACGCCTAGAAGAAAGAGAGGGTACAATGAATAGAGCGGACTTAATCAGTAAAAAGGGCAGCATGAAACAGAACGATTTTATCGGCAGAATGGGGAACCGGAGTCGAAGGGATTTGAGGGGAAGAGTTCTGACAGATGACGAGATTCACCAACTATTATCCGCAATCACAGATGAAAGGGAGAAAGCGCTGATCGCTGTCATTTTAGGGACAGGCATAGGCAATTTCGATTTGATAGAAGTGCGGTTGGCAGACATTGACCGTTTTTGGCGGCTTACTTTCCGGCGGCAAAAAACTGGAGAAGCGCGCGGGGTACAACTGAGCAGCCGGGTGATGGAGATCCTGGGTGCCTATTTAGAGCAGCGCAAAGACAAGAGCCCTTATCTGTTTCCGGCTAAAAAACCGGGCGTAGTCGGCCGTGACTGGTGGAAACATGCGGAAAATGTTGCGGAGGATACGCCGATGGATTCTAAGATAATGCTTTTTACGATAGACAGGGCTATACAGCGCTCCGGCATGGATATAAAACGTTGCGATTTACGGTTGACATTCCGTACGCGCGCAGCGGAAAAACGGGAGGAAGATGAAATGATCGAAAAACTTGTATGCCTGCTTCATGTGAATGTCGATACTGCAAAAGAAATCCTGTATAAATACGTGGGGAAAAGAAAAAATGTCGGGTTGTGATGAAAAGAAAAATGAACAGCGGTTTGACCGGTAAATTTTTTCAAATCGCAGCATAAGGATGTCAAGCCCTCCCGTGTGGGGAGGGCTGCTTCTTTACAGAAATTTCCGCTTTCTTTGGCGTACAGGATCTTGCTGCTAGGACACTGGGAGATGAAAGTTTTCCATAGATAAATCCATTGGAATGTAGATGCATTTCTGATATAATAAAGGCAGATGGAGGCAATGATGAGAATGAGTATTCAATCAGATGTAGAAATACTATCCGTGCAGGCCCTTGAACAATATGCTAGAAAGCACAATCTTTCCACGGCAGAAGCTGCCAAACTATTTTATAAGCACCAAGTATTTGAAAAAATCCTAATTCAACATGAATATCTTCATCAGCTTGACTTGGAAGAGACACTTAATTATGTAGAAGATATTATCGCTGAAAATGCGCCGGAGCTTGTGCTTTACCATGGTTCCAATATTGCATTTGAGAAGATTGATCTGACAAAATCCCATGATCGCCGTGATTTTGGTCGGGGATTTTACTG
>DXBU01000034.1 GCA_019116385.1 Candidatus Blautia faecigallinarum
CGTGCTGATCGGAAGTATTTTCCAGATCACGGTAGGGCTTTTGCTGGCGATCCTCCTGGAACATATCACAAGGGGGAAAAATGTGATGCGGGTGATCTATTTCGTTCCCTGTATCATTTCTTCCATGGCGATCTGCCAGATATTCTCCAAGATGCTTTCCGCCCAGCCTCAGGGCCTGGTATGTTATATCATGGAAAAGATCGGGATGGAACCGATCGCTCTGCTTGCAAATTCAAAAACCGCTCTCCTTACGATCACATTGATCGATGGATATAAATACTGCGGACTTTATATGATCATTTTCTATTCGGCGTTTGTTTCGATTTCCAAAGATGTGATCGAAGCGGCGACCATGGACGGGTGCAATGTACTCCAGCAGTATCGGTACATCAAATTCCCGCTGATCAAGAATATTTTCAGTATTGTGATCGTGATGCTTGTGAACGGCTGTCTGAAAACCTTTGATGTATTTTACATACTTGACAACAAGTCGAGGTCTACGGAGATGGTGGCGACCTATATGTATAAAACCGCTTTTAACTCGGCTGACTTCGGCTATGGAAGCGCATTGTCCGTTTTCCTTGTTGTGGAATGTCTGGCGGCCGTGGCGATCATCCAAAAATGTCTGGGAGCTGCAAAGGGGGATGAGGAGTAATGATAAAATCCAGAAAAAATATAACATTGCGGGCAGTCTTTTATGTGGTCATCCTGATCTTTGTGGTGATCCAGATCTATCCGATCTTCTGGGTCATCTGCTCAAGCCTTAAAACCCCGGATGAAATGACCTATACGGCTCAGTATGCGCTGCCTTCCGGTTTTTATCTGGGGAACTATATCAGTGCGCTGACCACGTCCCATATCCCCAGATATTTTTTGAACAGCACCGTGGTGGCGGTACTGACCCTGATCGGCATTGTGATCCTGGGATGCCCGGTCTCCTTTGTTATCAGCAAGGTAAAAGTCAGATATGCCAACGCGCTGATGGGATTCTTCCTTTTTGGTATGATGGTGCCGGTTTTCGCCTGTCTGATCCCCATGTTTCAGATCTATAATGCGGTAGGGCTGCGAAATACATACTGGGCGCTGGTAATTCCTCAGGTGGGATTCGGGCTCCCTATGTGTATCTTCCTGTATACAGGATTCCTGAAATTTATGCCGGACTCCCTTCTGGAGGCGGCGGTGATCGACGGGGCCAGCATGTGGACTACATTCAGAAAGATCGTTGTCCCTATGGCAAAAAATACCACAATGACCGTCCTGACATACAATTTTGTATTTGTGTGGAATGAATTTACCTATGCAAATACCTTTATTTCCTCAACAGAAATGAAGACGCTTCCGGTGGGGCTGAACGACTTTGTGGGCCAGTTCGGAAGAGTAGACTGGGGAAGCACCTTTGCGGCCATCGTGATCTCGATCCTTCCTACCTTGATCGTATATTTTATCTTAAATAAAAATATCATCGAAGGAATGGCGGCAGGAGCGGTGAAGAGCTGACAGAATATATTTACGCTTTAAACAGAAAGAGCAGAATGGAGACTTTATGGAAAAAATTATCAACTTGAATAACGGATGGGAAATATTACAGGATGTCCATGATACGGGAGAACAGTTGAAACTGTATGAGAAAATGGAGCCCTATACAACGGTGGGTTCCCAGATCTCGGAGTGGGAGCCCCTGCAGGAACTGAAGCATCTGCAGCTCCTCTATGCAAAGGAGCCATATTTCGGAAGAGAACTGCGGTATTTTAACCAGGCGCCCTGGTGGTACCGCCAGGTCTTCCAGGTAAAGGAAAGTGGAGCAAAAGCTGCCGAGATCCGGTTTTCCAATGTGGATTATTACGCCAAAGTATGGCTCAACGGAGTGTTTTTAGGAGAGCATGAAGGCTACTCTGCTCCATTTTCCTTTGATGTCAGAGACTGCATACGGGAGGGAGAAAACCTTCTGGTGGTGAAAGTAAGCTCGCCCTGGGATGATAAGGTAGAGCTGGATGAGCAGGAGCAAAGGACAAATCTGGTCATCCGGAATATGGTAAAGGGAACCTATGAGCATTCAGACACCTTCATCCAGAGGGACGTAAACCCTATCGGGATTTATGGAAAGGTAGAAGTGATCCTGTCCAAAGACGGGATCCTCACAGAAGACCCGGAGATCACATACACCTTTGAAAACGGGCTTGCGGACACGGATACGGCAGTGTCATCTGCGCTTAAAGGGCTTACAGAAGGGGAAGAATACGAGCTTGTATATAAGATCAAAGAAAAAGAATCCGGCATATGCAGGGCCGGCGAAACATACAGCTTTAAAGCGGATTCCGAAACAATGCGTATAGAAAAGCATTTTCAGATGAAAAATGTAAATCTGTGGAGCACATGGGATCATGGCACGCCCTGGATGTATACCTGTGAGGTGGCCCTTCTGAAAGGGAAGAAGCTGCTCAGCATAAAGGCGTCAGATTTTGCCTTCCGAAAGACGGAGATCGAACGGACGGAAGAAGTTACACGCTTCTGGATCAATGAGAAAAAGTTTTATGTGCGGGGGACCTCTTATTTTCCGGACTGCTATATTTCGGCTATGACGAAAGAGAGATATTTCCGCGATCTGCTGAATATAAAAGCAGCAGGGTTTAACCTGATCCGTGTCCATGTACATACAGAACAGAAGGAATTTTATGATCTCTGTGATGAAATGGGCCTTGCGGTGCTGCAGGATTCCGAATACAACTGGTCCCATCCATCTACCGATGAATGGGCGGACCGGTTTACCAATATTTACAGAGACAATGTAAAAATGCTTAAGAATCATCCGTCGATCATATGCTGGATCATTATGAACGAGCCAGGCTGCATCGACCCGGACGGCAAGACAAGAGAGCGATTCATGGAGGAAAATCCAGGCCCGAGACTGTACAGAGAAGTAACGGAAATGGACCCGGCACGCCCGATCATAAAAGGATCCTTCTGTGAGACAGACCCGTACAGCGGGGACAGCCACAACTATCTGGGTTCCCTGAGCGGAGGAGAATATCGGGAGATCTATGAACAGAGAGAAAAGCTGAACACGGAATATGGCTTTGACGCGCCGGGCTGCGCGGAAAATCTGAAAAAAGTTCCTTCGGTCTATAACCGTCTCCGGGTTTTGGCGGATCAGATCCCGGAGATCCAGGAGTATCAGTACAAACTGATAAAATACTATACAGAGCATTACCGCATCCAGAAATATAACAGATGCTCCGGATACGTCCAGTTTATGTTTATCGACCTGTGTCCCCAGAGCTTTTATGGGATTTATGACTGGTGGGGCGTTCCCAAAAAAGGACTTGAGGCGATCCTGGAAAGCAACGGCCAGATCGGGATCTTTGTAGAGCACAGGGACGTTCTGAAGGGCATCTGGGCAGTCAATGACTCAGACAAAAGCTATACCGGATGTACGGTGGAGTGGACGGTCATGGAAGGAGAAACTGTGATAGAACACCATTGTGAAAAATGCGATATGGGTCCGGACAGTTGTATCCATGTGGCAGATTTTCCGGAAGGATACGGAAAAGATAAGCACTGGAACGTATTTTTGAAACTGACGGACAGCGAAGGAAACTGCATCGCCAGAAATAAATATGAAGATATCCAGACCTTGCTTCCGAGAGTAAAGGGACATCCGGACAGGATGAGCCATGAATTCGGAATGCGGCTGTACTGGGCATAAAAAAATTAAGAAAAATCCCCTATACAGATAAGATAAGGCTGATTTTTGCCGGCAGGCCGGTGAAAATCAGCCTTTATTTATCCATATTTGAAAAAATTATCGAAACCGCTATTTACTACCCCGAAAAAAGTGTTATAATTTTTGTATATATGGGAAAGAATCGAAAATAAACCAATAAAAGTGAGGTCGGTATCATGTACGACTGCGGTCAGGCGTCAGCCGCCGGGGGGGGGTAAAAAAGCCAAGTATGAAAAAGGGAAATGTGCCAAAGGAGGAGACCCTCCCGAACGTACAGAACAAAACCGGGATCAGGCAGATGAGTTTTTTTGATGGCGAACAGATACAGATTCATATAGAGAAAAGGCTGAAGGACAGGAAACCGGGGGATACCTGTGTCCTGTTCCGGATAGTCTTTGAAGGAAAAGACGGTCAGGCGGCCACGGAGGAATCCCTTCGGAGCGCAGGGCGGTCTTTGTCTGCGCTTTTCCGGGCGTCGGATATCATCGGACTGGAGGAGGATCATATTTTTATCTTCCTGTCAGGCCGTATTACCAGACCATCCGTTTTTGAAAAGGCAAACATGATCGTGGAAAGACTGACGAATCTTGTATACAGGGAGTACAGCGGGATCACCATGCGTATGGGGATTTATCTGTCTTTCGGAGGAGCCGCCTTTAAAAATCTTAATGAAGGCTGCGAAAAAGCCCTTGCCCATGCAAAAAAGGAAAATATGGACTTTTATATAAAAACGGATCCTATGGCAAAGGAAGTAGAAAAACCGGATCCGGTCAATGCCATTACCCTTCATGGACTTCTGCAGAATATGAGCGGAGGCGTATGCCTTTTGGAGATCGGAGAGGACATCCGGGTGCTTTATGCCAATGCAGGATTCTGCCGGATGCTGGGCAGGAAACCGGGGGACTTCGGACTCCCCTGCCTTCTGCGGGAGATCGGGCTTCATCCGGACTACGAAGCGGAATACGAGGATTTTCTACGCAGAGGCATGGACAAAAAAGACGGGATCCGTCAGATCCAGCGCATCCGGCACGAAAATGGTACGTGGGTATGGAGACAGGTGCGGACGGTACGCCTTTTTTATCCGGATCATCCTCTTCCTTTGATGATGGAGATCTCCACAGACATTTCGGAACTGATAGAAAAAGGAAAGAAGCTGCGGGAAAGCAACGAGCGTCTCCGGGTGGCTTTTGAGCAGACTCCCCATCTTTTATGGGAGATTGATATAAAGAATAAAACAGCCCGGATCTTCGATGTGAACCAGATGGATTACGACCATAAAAAAACCCAGCGGAATTTCCCGGATTCTTTCCTGGAAAACGGGATCATACATCCGGATTCCGCAGAAGATTTCCGGAAATTTGCGGCCGGGATCCTTGCCGGGAATCCGGCGGGAAACGGGAATTTTATCGTCCGTGATATGAGCAATGGCTGTTATGAGTGGCTGACCCTTTCCTACCATATGTGCTATGATGAAAGCGGCGCTCCTGTGAAAGCCATCGGAGTACAGGAGAAACTCCCTAATATTTCCGGTGTGAATCATGTCTCTTTTCCCAGAAGAGGGATCCCGGAGATACTCCGGCATTATATCCTGTGCAGGCTCCAGGTGAATCTGGCTTCCGGGTCAGTAGAATATCTCTGGATCGATGGTATGGACAAGACGGCATGGACCTGGGGGAAGTCCTACCAGGATCTTCTGGAGGAAGGAGAGGAGCGGCTGTTCATCCAGGGAGCGGAAAGCGAATTCACCGAGATCTTCAAAAGGGAGAACCTGCTGAAGGCTTATCAGTCGGGAAAGAGATGGTTTACCGGAGAATTCCGCCGGATTGCCGCAGACGGCAGTATCCGCTGGATGGAAGTGATGGTAAACCTGGAATATATAAAAAATGAGAAAAGTGTCCATATGTTTGCCTGCTTTGTGGACTGCCAGCAGAGGAAAGAATGGGAACATCTCCTGCCTGAGGAATGGGCAAGGACAAAGAAAGAGAGTCTTTACGCGCTTCCGACGATGATGGAATTTACCAAAAAACTCATCGAAAGAGAAAACAAAGATTCCTGCGCCATGGCGTGTATAGAGATCCGGGGAGGGAAGGAGCATGCCTGGGAGAACGAAGCCCTGGATGACATTTTTACGGCGATGGCCTTCTGCTTCGGCCCGGACTGTATCGCAGGAAAATATAAGCGGAATGGGATCTTTGTTTATTTCCCGAAGATCCATTCCAAATTCGGCGTAAAACGAAGGATCGAGGACGCTTTCGCCTATATCCGCATGACGATGTATGATATAAGAGACCTGGATTCCGCCCGGTTCATCGCCGGCGTGGTGGTAAAAGAGGCCAGAGAGGCGGATGCGGAAAACATGCGCATCCACAGCTCCTGCCTCTGCGGCATCTGGAAAAATGCGGCCATGGATACTGTTGCCTTTCCCAATGACGGCGAGTGGGACTGGATGAATATGAAGTTTAGCTGGCAGGACGCGAAATTCGAGGAAGAAAAGAAAGAGGTGCTCCTGTCCAGGACGGCTACGGATACGGTGCTGGAATGTGTGACTTCCATGCTGATGGCGGATTCCCTGGAGACCTCCATGCGGAACGCACTCCGTTCCATGGGAAAATATTATCAGGCAAACCGGGTTTATATGCTTGCCGTGTCCGATAATAAAAAAGAGATCACCATGATCCATGAATGGGTGAAGAACGGGAAAAGCAGCATCCGGCAGATCATGTCCGGAATGCAGATTCAGAAGGTTCCCCTTCTGGTACGGTGCCAGAGGGAAGGAAAAACCATGATCATGAAGAGCCCTTCCTGGGAACAGGGAGAGGGCGGCTATAAGAATTATTACTGGCGTTTTATCGCCGTTCCATTAAAGGAAGAAGGGGAGGTGCGCGGCTTTTTATGTGTGGAAAATGCAAGGGTGCATACCAATGAGACCGCTCTTTTAAACAGCCTGCTCCCCTATCTCCTGAACGAATACAAGCGGTTCCGCAGCAGGGTTGATACCGCTGAGACACGCATGAACGATACCCTGAGCCGGATCCCGAACCTGCGGAATTATACAGACGTGATCTATTCCATGACATCGGATATATACAGTTCCATGGGAGCGGTCGCCATGGATATCCCCAATTATTCCGCCATAAACGGAAAGTTCAGCTTCGAATACGGCAGGGAAATGCTGGGATTTATCGTGGAAACGCTGACCGGGCTTTTTGGAAAAGGCCTGATCTTCCGTACCTGGGACGCGGAATTCGTGGCCCTTGTCCCCAATACCATCCTTGAGGTGTTTGTGGGAAGATGCACCCGGCTGCGGACCATGATGCAGAGACGGTATCCCCACGAGATCCGGATCGGCTACACCTGGTCGGACGGAGTGTTCAACGGCAAAAAGCTGGTAAAAGAAGCAAAATCCATTATGAGATGCGAGGAGGTAAGAGAGGCGCCGCCGGATAAGCTGGGCCTTCTGGAAGGAAGCTGGCCCCACAGGGAAAGCCCTGTTTCCGGAAAAAGCTATCTCCTTTACCTTCAGCCCAAGGTGGATCTCAGGGACGGAAGCCTGGTGGGCGCCGAGGCATTGGTGCGGGGCATTGATGAAAAGGGAAATATCGTCCCGCCGGGCCAGTTCATCGAGGAACTGGAGAAAAACGGAGGCATCCGGGATCTGGACTTTTATATGCTGGAAAGTGTGCTGCGGCAGCTTTCCCGGTGGAAGAAGCAGGGATTAAAGGACGTGGAAATTTCGGTAAATATTTCCCGCTTTACCCTTTTGAATCCCACGGTGCTGGCCTCTGTGCTCGCCATCTTCAGCCATTATCCGGAGATCCCCGCCGAACAGGTGGAGCTGGAGATCACGGAAACCGCAGGGGATGTGGAGAAGAGCACCCTTGGAGAGATCGTGAAAAGCTTCCGGGAATGCGGCATCGGGTTCGAGCTGGACGATTTCGGCTCCAGATACGCGAACATGTCCATATTCAGCAATATAAAATTCAAGACCATCAAACTGGATAAAAGTCTGATCAACGATCTTCCGGGCAATGAGATCAGCAGGATGCTGGTGAAAAATATCGCGGAGATCTGCGAGACCTTCGGCATGAAGTGCATAGCGGAAGGCGTGGAGACGGAGAAACAGAAGGAAGCTCTTCTCAATGCCGGCTGTCAGTACGGGCAGGGGTTCTATTACGCAAGGCCCATGCCGGCATGGAAATTTGAAGAAGAGTACTTAAATACAAGAAACTAGGAAAGGAGGCCCATTTATGGCCGATAAAAATACAGTCCAGGAAATACAGGAAGAAAAAGAAATGGATTCCCACTTTATCATAGGGATCGGCGCCTCTGCAGGAGGCCTGGAGGCGCTGCAGCAGTTTTTTCAGCATATGCCGGGAAACAGCGGGCTGAGCTTTGTGGTGATCCAGCATCTTTCCCCGGATTATAAAAGCCTGATGGCGGATATCCTGGGAAAATATACGGAAATGAAGGTCATGCAGGCGGAAAACGAGATGCCGGTAGAGCCGAACATGGTCTATCTGATCCCGCCGAAAAAGCATATGACTATCCTGGGCGGCAGGCTGTTTCTCACAGAATACGACCACGGCGCCCTGAACCACCCCATCGATATCTTCTTTACCTCTCTGGCAAAGGAGATGAAGGAAAAAGCCATCACGGTAGTCCTGTCCGGAACCGGTACCGACGGGACCAACGGGATCAAGGCGGTGAAGGAAAACGGCGGGCTTGTCATTGCCCAGAACCCGGATACCGCAAAGTTTGACGGGATGCCCAGGAGCGTGATCAACACGGGGCTGGCGGATTTTATCCTGTCCCCGGACGAGATCGTGGATGAGGTGCTGAACTTTATCAAGTATCCGGTGCTGATAAAGACCAGGGAAAAGGAAGAGATCATCTCTGATGAGGAAACCTTTACCCAGATCTATACCATCCTGAAAAAAGTCAGCGGTATTGATTTTACAAATTATAAAAGGACCACGGTCCTTCGGAGGATCGAGCGCCGTATGGTGGTGACCCACAGCACCAGCATCCCTAAATATGTGGCTCTTTTGAGCAGCAATGCAGAGGAAGGCAAGATCCTGGTGAAAGAGATCCTGATCGGCGTTACCAATTTCTTCCGGGATCCGTCCTATTTTGAAAAATTAAAAGAAAACGCCATCTACCCCATCGTACAGCGTTCCCAGGAAAAGGAGCCCATCCGTGTGTGGAGCGCCGGGTGTTCCACAGGGGAGGAAGCCTATTCCCTGGCCATCCTTTTTAAAGAGGTGATGGAAGAGACCAACATCCACAGGGATGTAAAGATCTTTGCAACAGATGTGGATACAAAAGCCATTGAGCAGGCCGGCAAGGGTGTGTTCTCTGAGAGCATCGTGGACGATGTGTCCCCGGAGCGGCTGTCCAGGTTCTTCAGCAAGAAGAACGATCAGTACAGTATCTCCAAGGATATCCGAAGGATGATCATCTTTGCGCCCCACAATATGCTCTCAGATCCGCCCTTTGGAAAACTGGACCTGATCAGCTGCAGGAACGTGATGATCTACTTCCAGCCGGTCCTGCAGAGGACTCTGTTCGCAGTATTCCATTCCGCGCTGAAAAACGGCGGTTTCCTTTTCCTTGGAAAAAGCGAGACGGCGGGAGAATACAGCAATGTCTTCCATACGGTATGCAGCGCGGAAAAAATCTATGTACATAAAGGAGAAGGAAAGGTGGATGAATTTGTTCCTTCCTCTTTCAGCATTCCAAATATCAGCGCGGTTTCGCCCCGCACCAGCAATGTGGCCGACCGGGAGAGCGCAGGATACAATATGGAAAGCACCTACATCCAGTTCCTGGAGGAATTCCTGCCGGCGTCGGTGGTGGTCAATGAGGCAAACAATGTGATCCATTTCTTTGGGAATTATCAGGACTTTTTGGCTATTGCCCCGGGAAAGGCGACCTTCAATCTGTTCAGCATGATCCACAAGGATTTAAGCCTGGCGGCTTCCACTGCGCTGAACCGCTGCCGCTGCGAGCATATCCCGGTGACTTATACGGGGATCGCGGTGGACTGTGCCTCCGGGAGAAAGAATATCAGCCTGACGGTAAGCCCGGTCCCGGAAAACGGAAAAGAGGACAGCGGGCTTGTTGCGATCCTGTTCCGGGAAAACGCAGAGATGGATCCAGACGGCGTTACGGAAAAATACGATGTGGATACCACGGCGGCCAGAAGGATCGCGGATCTGGAGCAGGAGCTGCATGAATCCCAGAATGATCTGAAATCCACCATCGGCGAGCTGGAGACCGTCAACGAGGAACTCCAGGCGGCCAATGAGGAGCTGCTCACAGCCAACGAAGAACTTCAGAGCTCCAACGAAGAGCTCCAGTCAGTGAACGAGGAGCTTTATACGGTAAATACAGAATATCAGCAGAAGCTGGACGAGCTGACCATGCTCACCAACGACCTTTCCAACTTCCTGTCCTCTACCATGATCGGTATCCTGTTTGTGGACAGCAAGCTGAACATCCGTAAATTTACGGAATATGTGGGAAGAGAATTCCAGTTGATGGACCACGATGTGGGACGTTCCTTCCAGATCTTTGCCCACAGCTTCCCCTCAGAGGATATCGTGGGGGACGCCAAGGAAGTGCTGAAAAACCTGGTGCCCATCGACAGAGAAGTAACCGCCATGAACGGGCGTTACTATACACTCCGTATCGCGCCTTACCGCACTACGGAGAACAACATCCGCGGACTGGTCATCACCATCATTGACAGTCTGGGAGAAAATCAGAAATGAACAGATAAACGAAAGGAGAGACCATGAGAAAAAAAGTAATCGCAGCAGTTTTATCCGTATCTATGCTCACTGCAGGAGGGATTCCTGTATGGGCTTCGGAAGCAGAGGCAGGGAATGTGGTTGTATTGTATACCAATGATATCCACTGCGCGGTAAATGCAGACGAAGAAAATCAGGTTCTGGGCTACGCTAAGATCGCCGGCCTGAAAAAACAACTGGAAGAAGAAGGAAATGAGGTTGTCCTCGTGGACATTGGAGATGCGATCCAGGGAGATGTGATCGGAACTCTTTCAGAAGGGGAATATATCATTGATATTATGGACGAAGTGGGATATGATCTGGCCATACCGGGAAACCATGAATTTGACTATGGCATGGAGCAGTTTTTATCTCTGGCGGAGGAAGCATCTTTCCCGTACGTTTCCTGCAATTTTGTAGATCTGACAACGGATGAGACCGTGTTTGAACCGTATGAGATCATGGAACTTGGAGGAAAGCAGATCGCATTTTTGGGAATCTGTACCCCTAAGACCATCACTTCTTCTACTCCAAAATATTTCCAGGACGAATCTGGGGAATTTATTTATGGTTTTGAGCAGGACGAAGATGGGACTGCCCTGTATGAATGCGTTCAGGAAGCGGCAGAGGCAGCAAGAGCAGAAGGTGCGGAGTATGTGATCGCTGTTTCCCATCTGGGCATTGACGCCAGCTGTACACCCTGGACTTCTTCAGAGGTGATCGAAAATACTTCCGGGATCGATGTATTTCTGGACGGTCATTCCCACAGCGTGGTAGAAGGGGATATGGTTAAGAACAAAGACGGAGAAGAAGTACTTCTTACCTCCACAGGAACAAAACTTACCTCCATAGGTGAGCTTACTATAGAAGCGGACGGAACAATGACTTCAGCTCTTGTATCTGAGGGGATTGAAGCGGATCCGGAAACGGAAAGTTTTATCAGTGAGATCAACAGTGAGTTTGAAGACGTTCTGAATGAAGTGGTGGCAAAGACCGATGTAGCCCTTGTGGTGAACGATCCAGAGACACTTGATCAGGAAGAACCGGTCCGTCTGGTACGTACTTCTGAGACGAATCTGGGAGATCTTTGTGCAGATGCCTACCGTGCAGTGACCGGAGCGGATATCGGCTTTGCCAACGGCGGCGGCGTGCGCGCAGATATAGCGGCTGGGGATATCACCTATGCGGATATTATCAGTGTGCAGCCATTTGGAAATGAAATCTGTATGGTCGAGGCTACCGGACAGCAGATCCTGGATGCCCTGGAGATGGGCGTGATGGATCTTCCTGCTGAATCCGGCGGTTTTCAGCAGGTTTCCGGAATCAGTTTTGAGATCCATACCTATCTGGATTCCTCTGTAAAGCTGGATGCAGACGGCATGTTTGTGGGCGTAGAGGGAGAATACCGTGTGAAGAATGTCAAGGTAGGCGGCGAAGACCTGGATCTGGAAAAAACTTATACGGTAGCTTCCCATAATTACATGCTGAAGAACGGCGGCGACGGCTTTAACATGTTCCAGGAATGCAATATGCCTCTTGAGGATATCATGCTGGACAACCAGGCACTGATCCAGTACATTACCGAGGATCTGGGCGGTACGGTTGGAGAAGAATATGCAGATCCTTATGGAGAAGGAAGGATCACCATCGTAGAAGAGGCAGCCGCAGGAGAAGAAACGCAAGAGGAACCTGCAGCATAATACAAAAGAAAGAACAGGCCGCAGGGCAGATATAGAAAATATATACTGCCCTGCGGTTCTTTTTTCCGGAATAAAAGGAGAGATTACATGGAGAAAAATCAGATTTATATAAAATGCGGAACCAATTACAAGGAAATGACCAAGGAACTTTTGTCCGTCTGTGGCCTTTCCCATCAGATCAAAGATAGAAAAAGCCGGATCGCCATAAAACCTAATCTGGTGTCTCCCTCAGAGGCATCTTTCGGCGCTACCACACATCCGGAAATCGTGGAAGGCATCATCGAGTATTTAAAGGAGGAAGGTTTTGAAAGGATCGTTATGATGGAGGGGTCCTGGGTGGGGGACCGGACCGCAGACGCTTATGAGCTTTGCGGCTATCGGGAGCTGTCCCAGCGGTTCCAGGTCCCGTTTATCGATACCCAGAAAGAAAAAAGCTTTTCCCGGGACTGCGGGGGGATGAAGCTGGAATTGTGCGCCTGTGTAAAAGATATTGATTTTCTTATAAATGTTCCGGTATTGAAAGGCCATTGCCAGACAAAGATCACCTGTGCCCTTAAAAACCTGAAGGGGCTGATACCAAACAAAGAAAAGAGGCGCTTTCATTCTATGGGGCTTCATAAGCCCATCGCTCATCTGGCGGCAGGGATCCGTCAGGATTTTATCGTTGTAGATAACATCTGCGGCGATCTGGATTTTGAGGACGGAGGGAATCCTGTGGTAATGAACCGCATCCTGGCCGGCAGGGATCCGGTGCTGATGGACGCGTATGTCTGCCATATGATGCACTATGAGGTTTCCCAGGTGCCTTATGTGAAACTGGCCCAGGAACTGGGGGTTGGCTGCGGGGATATCCGCAATGGGGATATCCGTATCTGCGGAGAAGATCAGGGGCCGGTGCTCCCCAAGTCCAGAAAGGTGGTAGAACTTGCAGATGCCGTGGAAGAAGTAGAATCCTGCAGCGCCTGCTATGGATACCTGATCCCTGCACTGGAAATGCTGCGGGAAGAAGGGCTGCTTGAACGCTTAGATGAAAAAATATGTATCGGCCAGGGATTTCGTAAAAAGACCGGAAAGCTGGGGATCGGACACTGTACTAGAGAGTTTGCCTGTCATTTGGAAGGCTGCCCGCCAACAGAAAACCAGATTTATACTTTTCTGAAAGAATATATTACCAGGAAATAAGAAGAGGAGAGAGCCTTTGGACTCTCTCCCTTTTAAACTGAAAAATTGCTATAGACAGCCTTTGATCATATTCAGGATCTGATCGGTCGAAAAATGTCCGCTGTCGATGCACAGATTGTACTGGCTTAAATCGGTCCATTTGTTGTCTGTGAAATATTCATAGTAGGCGCGGCGTTCTTTGTCCATTTTTTTCACCAGCTTGCGTACGCTTTTTTCCTCCCGGCCGGTGCGTGCGATCACATTCTGTACACGGACCTCAAAGGGGGCATAGATGAAAATACTTAAAGTCTTGTCCTTGAGGATATGGTTAGCACATCGTCCAACAATGACACAATCTTCTTTTTCTGAAAGAGAAAGAATGATCTTCCGCTGGATATCATACAGCACATCATTCATAGGAATAAGATGGAAGTCCGTATCAATCTGAAATTCGTGATCTACAGGGAAGGTCCACTGACTTGCTTTCTTTTCATCCACTTTGGCAAATTCAGAAAAAGGAACCTGTTTTTCTTTGCTTGCCATGGCAATGAGTTCTTTGTCGTAAAACTGGATGCCCAGATCTTCTGCCAGCGCTTTTCCGATAACTCTGCCGTTGCTGCCAAACATACGGTTAATGGTAATGATTCGTTTGCTCATAATACTTCCTCCTTCCGGTATTGATTTTTATTTTCTTTGATTATAGCATAATTATTAGAAAATTTCCATGAAAAACATATTTCTTCAGTTATTAATTTTGCCTCCTGTATTCACCTGGCGTGATCCCCATTATGGAACGAAAGACCTTTACATAGTAGCTCAGGCTTTCAAATCCGCACCGGAGCGCAGCATCCAGGATGCTTAAGTTTTTGTCCTCCAAAAGGGGCAGGGACTGCTCGATACGGTAGGCATTGACATATTCGGTAAAAGACCGGCCAAATTGCTTTTTAAAATAACGGCTGAAATATTTAGGAGACAGATGGAAGTACCCTGCGATCTCATCCAGAGGGATCCTCTCCTGGTAATGTCCCTGAATATAAAGAAGGATTTCTTTGATCTGATTTACCTGTTCCGAGGAAATTCCTGGGGAACGTTCAGACTCCCGGATGAGAAGATCCTTTTGATACAGCTCCATAATAAAAGAAAGAAGAGTGAGCTTTGTTTCAAACTGGTAGTGTGCGCCGCGCTGGTCATTGTACGCCAGGATCTTTTCCAAATATGTCCGAAGGAGCGGAGTATCGGGATGTGCCGCCGGTATTTTTTCCGGAAATTTTAATTTGCCGGATAGGAGGGGAGCCATATATCTGCTTTGCACATAGTCATACATTTGGAAGGATAAAAAAGACAGATCAAAGACAAGGGCATTATACAAAGTGTTTTGTCCGGCCTGGGCGTACATGGTGTGGAGAAATTCCGGATTGACAAAGAAGATATCTCCCGAAGTCCCGGGATATTCGCTGCCTTCTATGGTGATGGCAAGTTCGCCCTCCTGGATCAGCAGGATTTCCAGCTCCGGGTGCCAGTGATAGGAAACGCACATCTGTGGAGTATTTTTTTCTCTTTGATCAAAATGGAAGCGGTAGGTTTCAAGAGGATATAAATACCCGCCCCGCTCGGTCTGTTCACGGTAGCGTGTTTTGGCTTTTTTCATGGAATCCCTCCTAATGGGTGGAAATTTTACAAAAACTGATAGAAAAAATAAAAGACAAATCTGATTTATGACACTATAATACAATCATACATTTCAAAAAACAAGACAAACATAGAAAATAAAAGAAGAATGGAGACGGATGACATGAAAAAACAATGGTGGCATGACAAAGTAGCTTATCAGATTTATCCCAAAAGTTTTTACGATTCCAATGGCGATGGGATCGGAGATCTGCCCGGTATCCTATCTAAGCTGGACTATTTGAAAGATCTGGGTGTGGACATTGTGTGGCTGTCCCCGATCTATAAGTCTCCCCTGGCAGATGAGGGCTATGATATCGC
>DXBU01000035.1 GCA_019116385.1 Candidatus Blautia faecigallinarum
GAGCGTCTGCGGACCGAATTAATGACATGCGGAGATATTGTATCTACAGGCCGTTACCCTTATACAGGGACACTGGGAATTTTAAGCGAAAAGGACAAAGAAAAAGTACGAAAAGCTTTGGAAACCGTCCATGCCCTGGACTTAAAAGACAGAGATTTTACGGCGATAAGCGATGGGCAGAGACAGAGAATTCTGCTGGCAAGGGCAATCTGCCAGGAACCGGAAGTGATTGTTCTGGACGAACCTACCTCTTTTTTAGATATCCGGCATAAACTGGAGCTTCTGTCGATTTTAAAGAAAATGGTGCTGGAACAAAAAGTGGCGGTGCTTATGTCCCTCCACGAACTGGATCTGGCACAGAAGATTTCGGATATGGTGATCTGCATTCATGGAGACCGCATTGAAAAATACGGACCTCCTGAGGAAATATTTACCGATGCCTATATTCATGAACTGTATGGGATTACAAGCGGCAGCTACAACGCAAATTTCGGCTGTCTGGAGCTTCCGCCTGTACTGGAAAAACCGGAAATTTTCGTGATCGCCGGAAATGGGACGGGAATTCCTGTATACCGAAAGCTGCAAAGACAAGGGAAAGCTTTTATAACGGGAGTCATCCATAAAAATGATCTGGATTATCAGGTGGCAAGAGCCCTGGCCGCAGAAGTGATAGGGGAGGAGGCTTTCCAGGAAATTAGCCAGGAAAATTACGATCAGGCGAAAAAAGCCTTATTAAAATGCAAAAAAGTAATCTGCGCCATAGATCACTTCGGCATTATGAATCGAAAAAACGAGGAGCTTTTAAAAGAGGCAGAACATAAGGGAATAGAAATATATAAAATGTAAAAAAGGGGCGGAAAGCCCCTTTTTAGTCCTCTTCAATTACCTGGATTTCCAGATAGTCAAAATCAATAGGTTCAATTTTGTTCCAGTCCCCGGAAAATCTTGTGCGTCCGCGTATCTTTGGAATCATCGCACACTACGGTGTCAGTCTCCTTTAAATGTTTTTTTCGCAACTAACATCATAAAGAAAAACTGTATGCCCGGGCGTGGGGAGATCCGGGATTATTCTTGAAAAATTGAGGGGTAAATGAATCATCGGTTTAAAAATGATTGATTTTATTGTACGATAGCTTCCGGGAGGTGTTAGGATGAATGCAGAAAAATTTGGCACTTTTATTGCTAAGTGCCGTAAAGAAAAAGGCATGACGCAGTTGGAGCTGGCAGAGAAGTTAATGGTAACAGATAAAGCGGTAAGCCGCTGGGAACGGGGAAAGGGCTTTCCGGATATCGGCCTTTTGCTTCCTCTTGCCGATGCGTTGGATCTTTCTCTTACAGAATTGATGTGTTCTGAAAGAAAGTCGAAAGAGGAGCACTATCCTCAGGATGATACGGCTTTGGCTGTTCTTATGGAAAGCGCTGTTGAAATGAACCGGCATAAAAGGAATCAGGATAGGAACATAACCTGGCTTGCCTGCATTACGATGCTTATTACTGCAGGCTGTATAAAAATATATGGATATGGAAGCATAGGCGGTGGTCTGCTGGCAGGAGCCTTTCTTGCTTTTATCCCAATTGGATTTTATCTGCTTATCAAAAACAGAAAAGATCCTGCCGGACGGAAAGTATATAGTCTTTTTATCCTTTTTGGAATGCTTCTGGCCCTGCTGTTATTTACCTATTTGAATGTGGACAGACTTTTTCTGTTGTGGGGATCTTTCCTTCTCTTCAGTATTCTTATCGGAATCCTAAATGATTGATTTTTATCGGGTTATCCTATTGACAAAACAATTGCTTGGGAATAGAATAACATTGTTATATTACAGTGTTATATGGAGACGCTATGGAAGAAAAATCATCTACCACATTGGAGAATATTATACAGGCCGCCATGGAAGAATTTTCCGACAAAGGCTTTCTTGGCGCGTCCCTTAGGCAGATCGTAAAAAAAGCAGGTGTGACCACCGGGGCCTTCTATGGGTATTTTTCCAGTAAGGAGGCGCTGTTTACCGCTATTGTGGAACCTCATGCCGCCGCTCTTATGGGCCGGTATATGGAGGCGCAGACCTCTTTTGCCGATCTTCCGGAGGCGGAACAGCCTTCCCATATGGGGATGGAATCCAGCGAATATATCCACTGGATGGTAGATTACATCTGCCGGCACCGGGAACCGGTGAAACTGCTGCTCTGCCGGTCAGAGGGCACCAGCTATGAGCACTTTGTCCACAACATGGTTGAAGTGGAGGTGGAATATACGATGAAATATATGGAAGTCCTCCACCGCCTTGGACAGGACATCCCGGAGCTGGACGGGCAGATGTGCCATATCATTGCCAGCGGTATGTTTAACGGGATATTTGAGATCGTGGTGCACGATATGCCAAGAGACAGGGCCCTGCGCTATGTGGACCAGCTACGGGACTTTTATACGGCCGGTTGGCTGAAATTGATGGGGCAATAGCCCCCATCTTTTTTAATGGCGAGTTAGTTATTTCTAACTTAATGATAAAAAATCGCATTTAAGGAGGGATTCTTTTGAAACCGAAAAAACAAAGCAGTCTGTCCCGGATCCTGGGCTATGCGGGAGGACACAAAAATCTTACGCTGCTGGGCTGTATCCTTTCCGCCCTTTCCGCGGTACTGGGGCTGATCCCGTATGTATGCGTCTGGCTGGCGGCAAGGAACGTGCTTAAGGCCTGGCCTGTTCCCGGCGGAACGTCCGGTCTTGCCCGATGGGGCTGGCTGGCGGTATGGACAGCCATCGGCAGTATCGTCCTGTATTTTGCGGCGCTGATGTCTACTCATATCGCTGCCTTCCGTACTGCAAGGAATATCCGGCGTACCGCCATGTCCCATGTCCTGAAACTTCCGCTGGGATTTTTTACGGGAAATCAGTCTGGGCGGCTGCGCAAGCTCATTGACGACAATGCCGGACTTACAGAAGACCTGCTGGCCCATAAGCTTCCCGACCTTGCGGGAACTTTGGTCACGCCGGCCGCCGCCATTGTGATGCTGTTTCTTTTTGACTGGAAAATGGGGCTCTTATGCCTGCTCACCATGGCGCTGGCGCTTCTTTCCATGTGCCTGATGATGGGCGGCAAGAACGCGGGCTTTTTCCATCGTTATCAGAAAGAAATCGAGCGCATGAGCGGCGAGGCGGTGGAATATGTCCGGGGCATCCCCGTGGTAAAGATGTTCCAGCAGACCGTTTACTCCTTTAAGGCTTTTTACGCCGCTATCCAGGATTACAGTGATCTGGCCAGCCAGTACGCTATGAGCTGCCGTGTGGGACAGACTTGTTTTCTGACTTTTATCAACGGAGCTTTTGCCCTTCTGATCCCTGCGGCGCTGCTGCTGGCCTCCGGGGGGAATGTACGCGTGGTGCTTGTCAACTTTATTTTCTATGCGCTGTTTGCGCCTGCCTGCGGACAGATGATCAACCGGATCATGTATATGAGCGAAGCGGTCATGGAGGCAGACGAAGCCGTGGGACGCCTGGAGGAAATCCTTGGCCAGGCGCCAATGGAGGAAGCGAAGGAACAGAAGCGTCCGGTAAACGCCGAGGTATCCTTTGACCATGTGACCTTTACCTATCCCGGCGCAGACCAGCCGGCACTGGATGATGTATCCTTTACCGTCCGGCCGGGCCAGGTGACCGCGCTGGTAGGGCCTTCCGGCGGCGGAAAGACCACGGCTGCCAGCCTGATCCCCCGTTTCTGGGATACAGACAGCGGAAATGTTCTGATCGGCGGGATCAATGTCCGGGAGATAGATACAGAAGTCCTGATGAAACAGGTGGCCTTTGTCTTTCAGGACACCCGGCTGTTTAAAGAAAGTCTTCTGGAAAACATCCGGGCGGCCAGACCCGACGCGTCCAGAGAAGAGGTCCTGTCTGCCGCTCACGCCGCGCAGTGTGACGATATCCTGGAAAAACTGCCCCAGGGTCTGGACACCGTGGTGGGGACAAAAGGTGTTTATCTTTCCGGCGGCGAACAGCAGCGGATCGCGCTGGCCCGGGCCATCCTGAAAGACGCGCCCATTGTAGTGCTGGATGAGGCCACCGCTTTTGCCGATCCGGAAAATGAACAGCAGATCCAGAAGGCATTTGAAGCACTGACAAAGAACAAAACCGTTCTGATGATCGCGCACAGGCTGTCTACTGTACAGGATGCGGATTCGATCATCGTTTTAAGCGATGGGAAGATCGCTGAACAGGGCAGCCACAAAAGCCTTCTTGCACAGCATGGTGTTTATGCCGCCATGTGGGAGGACTACCAGAGAAGCGCCCGGTGGAAGGTGGGAGATCCCGCAAGGGGATACCTGAATGCCCAACACCCGGGGCAGGACTAAGGAAAGGAGAAGACAGTATGACAAAGAGATTACAGCATTTATTTGCGTTAAGTGAAAAAGGGGCAAAGGATCTGGTGAAAGCTGTCATCTGGTGCTTTGTATGCAACTTAAGTCTGATGCTTCCGGTGGGAATTGTCCTGTTCACAGCACAGCACCTTTTGGATTCCATGGAAAACGGAAGCAATCCTATGGATGGATCCTGGATCTATGTGGGAGCCGGCCTGGCAGTTTTGCTTCTGCTGTTCATCCTTCACTGGTTCCAGTACGCTGCGCTGTATCTGGCGACTTATAAGGAAAGCGCCAGCCGGAGGATAAGTCTGGCGGAAACTCTGCGCCGGCTTCCCTTAAGCTTTTTCGGAAACCGGGACTTAAGCGACCTGACTTCCACCATGATCGCGGACTGCTCCAGCCTGGATCAGATGTTTTCCCACTATGTGCCTCAACTGTTTGCGTCCATCTTCTCAACTCTGGTGATCGGCGCTGCCATGTTCCTTTGCAGCTGGCGGATGGCGCTGGCCGTATTGTGGGTAGTGCCTGTAGCGATCCTGCTGACAGCAGGCAGCAAGAAGATCCAGGATTCCTTTGGCACAAAAAATATTTTAAATAAACGGGCGGTGGCGGACTGTATCCAGGAAGGGCTGGAAACGATACGGGATATCAAGGCCTGCAGCCGCCGGGAAATTTATATGGAGAAACTGGAGAAAAGGCTTATAGCCATGGAAAAGGGTTCTATCCACTCAGAACTGGCAACCGGTGTATTCGTCTGCTCCGCCCAGGCATTTCTTCGTCTGGGGCTTGCCACCACCATTCTGACCGGAGGGGCGCTCCTGGCAGCCGGAGAACTTTCTTTCCTCTATTTTCTGGGATTCCTTTTTGCCGCAGCAAGGCTTTATGATCCTCTGGGCCTGGTGCTTCAGAATATCGCCGCGACCTTTAATACCAAGCTGCAGATCGACCGGATGCGCTCTATTCTGGAGCAGCCGGTACAGGAAGGCACAGAGGAATTTACACCGCAGAATTATGACATCATTTTTGACCATGTGTCCTTTGCCTACCGGGAGGGGGAAGGCGTGCTGGAGGATGTAAGCTTTACTGCCAGACAGGGAGAGGTGACCGCACTTATCGGCCCCTCCGGAGGAGGAAAGTCCACTGCGTGCAAACTGGCCGCCCGTTTTTGGGATGCTGCCAAAGGAAAAGTAACCCTTGGAGGTGTGGACGTATCCGGTGTGGAACCGGAGGCATTGTTAAAATATTATTCCATGGTATTTCAGGATGTGGTGCTGTTTCGGGATACAGTGATGGAAAACATCCGGCTGGGCCGCCGGGGAGCCACAGACGAGGAAGTTATGGAGGCGGCAAGAGCTGCCCGATGTGAGGAATTTATCCAAAAACTCCCTCAGGGTTATCAGACGATGATCGGAGAAAACGGTTCCACCCTCTCTGGCGGTGAGCGTCAGCGGATTTCCATTGCCCGGGCTCTTTTAAAGGATGCTCCGGTCATTCTTCTGGATGAGGCCACCGCCAGCCTGGACGTAGAGAACGAAAGCGCGGTACAGGAAGCGCTCTCCCGTCTGCTCCAGGGCAAGACCGTACTGGTCATTGCCCACAGGATGCGCACGGTGGCCGGCGCGGACCACATCGTCGTACTGGAGAATGGCCGCGTAGCCCAACAGGGCACGCCGGAAGAATTGATGGAACAGGGCGGCCTTTATCGGCGTATGGTGGAACTTCAAAGTGAAACGGCACAGTGGAAGCTGGGAGGATGATCATTTCTTTTTCCAATTCAGCAGCAGGGCCGAATTGAGGATCACCAGGACCGAGCCAGCGTTATGTACCAAAGCCCCGATCACAGGGCCCAGAAGCCCTGTGATGGCAAGGGCGATGGCGAGGAAATTAAGTCCCATGGAAAATGTCAGGTTCACCTTAATGGTCGTCATCATTCTTTTGGAAAGGGACAGCAGATGGGGGAGCTCCCGGATCTCATCATCCACAAGAGCGATATCTGCGGCATCCACCGCGATATCGCTGCCCACGCCGCCCATGGCAATGCCCACATTTGCTTTTTTCAGAGCAGGAGCGTCATTGATCCCGTCGCCGATCATGCAGACGGTATCCCCGTTTTCCTGATAAGCGCCGATATGGCGCAGCTTATCTTCGGGCAGACAGCCGGCGTATACCTGGCGGATCCCAAGCTGATCTGCGATGGTTCTGGCAGCATTTTGATTGTCTCCGGTCAAAAGGACAGGCTGAACGCCGATGCGCTCAAGAGCGGCGACCATGTCCCTGCTTTCCTCTCTTACGGTGTCGGAAAGAACAATGTATCCTGCCAGGATGCCGTCAATGGCAACGTAGGTAACGGTACTGCCTTCCATGAGGTATTTTCCTGCTTCTCTGGCAAGTGTCTTTGAGAGAGTGATTCCCTTCAGAAGCTTTAAATTTCCCGCTTTTACCAGCTTTCCGTCAACGGTGGCGGAAACGCCTTCGCCCGGATCCATTTTAAAATGGTCACAGGCAGCGGGCTTTTTTCCATAGCAGCGCAGGATCGCTTTTCCCAGAGGATGTTCGCTTAGCTGCTCGGCTGCGGCGGCAAAGGCATAAACCTCTTCTTCTGTGAATTTTGACACAGATTTTACAGCGGTAACCTGAGGCGTGCCATAGGTAAGCGTGCCTGTTTTATCAAAGGTGATCTTTGTCACCGCCGAAAGCCGTTCAAGGGCGTCGCCTTCACGGACCAGGAACCCGTGTTTTGTGGAGTTGCCGATGGCCGCCATGATCGCGGTAGGCGTCGCGAGCACCAACGCGCAGGGGCAGAACACAACAAGAATGGTGACCGCCCGTATGATCTCGCCTGTAAACGCCCAGGTAAGCCCTGCGGCGGAAAGAGCGATGACAACGATCCAGGTGGCCCATCTGTCTGCAAGGCCGACAATTTTGGCTTTTCCTGCATCGGCGGATTGAACCAGCTTTATCATCCGCTGGATAGAACTGTCTTCCCCGACCTTCGCGGCCCTCATCTCGAAAGCGCCGAACTGGTTCACCGTACCCGACGAAACCTCATCCCCCGCCGATTTATCCACAGGGAGGGATTCCCCCGTCATGACCGCCTGGTTTACAGAGGTCTGGCCGGAAAGGATAATGCCGTCAACGGCAACTGTTTCACCGGGCAGGACACGGATCACATCGCCCACCTTTACCTGTTGGGCGGGGATGATTTTTTCTGTACCGTCAATGATCACTCTTGCTGTCTGGGGAGTGAGATGCACAAGCTTTTCGATACCGGCTCTTGCCTTTGCCACAGTCAGATCCTCCAGCAGCGCGCCAAGCTGCATGATGAAAGCCACTTCGCCTGCGGCAAAATCCTCTCCGATGCAGACAGAAGCAATGAGAGCCAAGGATACAAGCACATCGGCCTTGATGTCAAAGGCGGTAATAAGTCCGATGATGGCTTCCATAAGGATCGGCACGCCGCAAAGGAGGATCGCAGCCCAGGCTGCGTCAAAAGGCAGGGGGATCAGATCGAAAAGGCTGATGATAAGGGATATCCCGCCGATGACAAGGAAGAGGATATCCTTTTTGATCCCGCCCAGCTCCATAAAATGTTCTATCTTTTTGATCATATTGTCCATATGAGACTCCTTTCTATACCTATGGGGGTATACCTATATTATACCCGTGGGGGTATATTGCGTCAAGATATACAAAAGAAAAAAGCAGCTATAATGACTGCTTTTCAAAAAAACTGTTTTTACTGCATATTGGCAAAGCGTTCTACCGCTTTGGTAAATTTTTCTATTGTTGCGTCCGCATCGCCATGTTCAATGCCGTCCCGGACACAATGTCTGATATGTCCCTCCAACACAACCTGACCTGCCTTATTGAGCGCGGATTTCGCAGCATTTATCTGAGAAAGGATATCCTCGCAGGGGATATCTTCATCGATCATCCGGTCGATGGCCTGGATCTGTCCGATGATCTTTGCAAGCCTGCGGTGCAGGTTCGGGGAATCCATACATTGTTTCATATACCTGTCCTCCATACCATTAGGGGTATATGTATTATAGCAATCCATAAGAAAAAAGTCAATTTCTACAGTTCAGGCTCAAGAGCCTCCAGCTTTGCCTTGAAGGAAATAGAGCGGGGTGTGTCCATACGGTCAAACTGGACGATATGCGCTTTCTTTGCAAGGTCGACCTCCACCACCGTGCCCTCGCCGAAAAGAAAATGACGGACCCTCTGGCCCCTGGGAAAGGCCGGGGAGGCGTTTTCCTCGCTGAGCCATCTGCTGGAAAGGCGGATGTACTGCCGGGCGTCTTCGATAAGGCTGTCTGCGGGCGGCTGCACATAGGTGAGCAGATTCTGGTCTATATCCAGGATAAAGCGGGAGGGATACCGGGGAGAGCCGTCCAGATTGCGCCCGCCGGCTTCGGTGAGGAACAGGCCCTTTTTGGCACGGGTCATGGCCACGAAGGCAAGACGGCGTTCCTCCTCCATTCCAGGAAGCGTCCGTACCTTGCGGGAAGGAAAGATCCCTTCGTTCATCCCGCAGAGGAAAACGTAGGGGAATTCCAGGCCCTTGGCGGCGTGGACGGTCATCAGCTTTACCTGATCCTTCCGGGAGGCGGCGTCGCTGTTGGAAAAGAGGGCCACATGGGCCAGATAATGTTCCAGGGTGCTTTCCTCGCCGCAGGTGGTCTCGTACTCATAGACAGACTGCTTCAGCTCCGCCAGGTTGTCCAGACGTTCCTGACTGCCTTCGGTGCGGAGCATTTCCTCATAGCCGCTGTCATTGAGAAGGGCGGATAGAAGCTCGGAAATGGGACGGTCGCTGAAACCGGAGGAATAGTACCGGATCAGTGCCAGGAAATCTTTGGCCTTTGTTCCCTTAAAAATATCCTCTTCAATGGTACGGCACAGGGCCTGATAGAGGGTGCAGTCCTGGACTCTGGCATACTCCTTTAAAAAGTTCATGCGCCGTTCCCCAAGATTTCTTTTGGGTACATTGGCAATACGCAGGAAGGACAGGTCGTCCTGGTATGCGATCATCCGCAGATAGGAGAGGGCGTCTTTGATCTCCACCCGGCCGAAAAACTGGACGCCGCTGTAGATCGTATAGGGGATCTCTGCTTTCTGCAAAGCTTCCTCCAGAGAGCGGGTCACATAGTGGGCACGGTACAGAAGACAGATGTGGGAGTTTTGGACTCCTTTTTCCCTGAGGGCGGAAATCTGCTCTGCGATCCACCGGGCTTCCTCCTGGGCATTTTTGCCGCTGTAGCAGAGGACCGGACCGCCGGAACCTTTCATGGGGATGAGATCCTTTTTGATACGGTCCTGGTTTTTGGCAATGAGAGAATTGGCCGCAGAGAGGATCTCCGGGGTGGAACGGTAATTTTCCATCATCAGGATGGTCTGCACATCCGGGAACTTCTTGTCAAAGTCCAAAAGATAGCGTACATTGGCCCCGCGCCAGGTATAAATGGTCTGGTCGGGATCGCCCACCACGAAAAGATTCTTATGATAGCCGCAGAGCACTTCCATAAGCTGGTACTGGAGCTGGTCGATATCCTGGAATTCATCGATCATGATATATTCCAGGCGCTTCTGCCATTTCAGGCGGATATCCTCATTCTGTTCAAAAATATACAGGGAAAACTTGATCAGGTCATTGTAGTCCAGGCCAAAGCATTTTTTCTCCTGGTAAAGATAGCCGTAGAAAATAATGTCCTTGGGGGATTGGGCCTTCTGATATTTTTCGTATAATACATCCAGAGACATGGTGATCATGTCCTGATAGTAATCCGGGCGCTCAAAAAGCTTCTGGATCTCGATCATATCCCTGGCCTGGGAAAAGGTCATTTCCCGAAGGGTAAGCCCGCGTTCTTCGTAAATGATCCTGAGCATGGCGTCTATGTCCGAATTGTCCAGGACGAGGAAGCTTTTGGGATACTGGACGGCATGGCTGTCCTCCTGGAGGACGGACACGCAGAAGCCGTGAAAGGTATTGATATAGCCGGTGTCATTGTCTCCGGTAAGGTTGTGGATCCGCTGGCGCATTTCGTTGGCGGATTTATTGGTAAAGGTTACGCACAGGATGTTTCCCGGCAGGATGCCTGCTTCGTTTACCAGAAAGGCGAAGCGGTGGGAAAGGGCCCGGGTCTTCCCGGAACCGGCCCCTGCGATCACGCGGATGATGCCTTCGGTAGCGGTAACGGCTTCCAACTGGGATGGGTTTAAGCCTTCAAGAATGTCCATGGGGCGGCCTCCTTTTGCAGTTTCAATATATAATCTTCATTGTATCTTTAATAAGGGCGGAGGGCAAGGTATTTTCGGAAATTCCCATATAACATTTTCTCTCATTGATTTTTGCTCACGGATGCAATATCATGAGGTTAAAACTGTGAACAAGCATTATTATAAAACAAGCAGCCATTCGTCTTATCTTTGGGCCATAAGAGCATGGGAAAGAAAAATAGAAAAGGGGAGAAGCACATATGGGAAGAACTGCAGAATCAAACTACGAGATCACCAGGAACGCTATGGAAAAGAAGTTCCTGGAATACGATCAGCAGGATATGATCGATAAATTTCATTTAAAATATGATCCGCAATATTTATACATACAGTTGGCAGGCCGGGAATACCGCATCCACCGTCTGACCGGAAGAACAGAGTATTTTTCCGGGAAGGAACAGGCGTATCTCCACGGAGATTTCAACGCGGTCATGACTATATTTGATATCCTGTGCTATTCCAGGCCGGAGGCGGCTCTGGCAGGAAAATTTGTATCGCTGAATCATTTGAAGGGCCTTACCGTGGCCTCGGCGCCGGGGCCGGACATGTTCGCCAGGGAGGCGGAGGCCTGGAACGGAAAATGCGAAAAACTGCAGACGGCATGTGAGCGGCTCGCCGGGACTCCGGAGAAGATCGGCGACGTATCTTATAAAATCTTTCTTTTTCCCTTTCTTCCGGTCATCCTGCAGTTCTGGGAGGGGGACGAGGAATTTGCTCCTGTGCTGAAGCTATTGTGGGACGAAAACATCCTGGACTATATGCATTTTGAGACTACGTTTTATGCCACTTCCTATCTTCTGGAACGGCTGAGGGAAGAGACGGCTGACCTGGAAAAACAAACGGGAAAGTAATTTTAGCTAAATCTGGATGCTGTTTAAATTTCATAAAAACTCTCCGGAAGCCCGCAAAAGCAGAAAAGGATCCTCAAGGTCCCGGGAATGAAAAGAGAATTCGTTCATATATATTAATGAAACAGAAAAATATGGAGGGAGCTCTTTGTCGGCATATCGACGTTTTGTGGCATATGTATACGAATATCAAAAGGGCAGGAAAGCCGGAAACTGCGGCTTTATCAAGGTAGAGGACCGGGACGGGCGCTGTACCATGGAACTTCATCTGCAGTGTGCGGGGCTTACGCCGGATGTGGAATGCAGGATCTATGGTTTTGTACGCAGAGCAGGGCTGCTGAATGGGATCCTGCTGGGAGACTGCCGTACACAGGCGGGGAGGATCGAGAGCACCGTTCAGACAGATTCCGGGGATATGGGCGGACAGGGGGTAAGCCTTCGGGAAATGGGAGGAATGATCCTGCAGACCCAGAACGGAGCCTTTTTTGGAACAGAGTGGGACGATGAACCCATCCGTCCGGATAATTTCCAGGAACTTACGAAAATAAATGAAGAACCTTCAAAAGAAGAGAAGGTGATGCCGGATACTGCAGAGGAAGAAAATAACTCTATCCTGTCCGGAAATTCCATAGAAGAGCCGCAGGAACCAGAAGAACCGAGGAATTTAGAGAAACTGGAGAAGACGAAAGAACCGGAACCACATATCCAGGAGAGGGACATTTCAGAAACAGATGCTTCAAAGATCGAGGTTCTTAAAGATACGGCCTTAAAAGATACAGTCCCGGAGACGGTCATAGAAGAGACGGCGGACACAGAAAAGGTAGAAAGCACAGAGCAGCGGCCGCCAGAAGAAAAGGCTGCGGGAGAAAAGGTTGCGGAAGAAAAGTCCACAGAAGAAAAGGTTACAGAAGAAAAGCCCACGGAAGAAAAACCGGGAGAGGCCTGCGAGGTATTTGACGACGGGGAGATCACCGGCTGCCGGAAGATCCAGCCCGGCGATCTGGCCCGCTTTAACCGGAAAGACTGGCCCCTTCGCAGCAACCGGTTTCTCCTTTATGGATATTACAATTTCGGACATATCCTCCTGGGGCAAAAGGCAGACGGCACCTGGATACTGGGCGTTCCCGGCGGCTATGACCAGCAGGAACGCTTTATGGCGAATATGTTCGGGTTCCCGTATTTCAAGGAAAGCCGCGCCATCCGGATCCGCAGAGGACGGGGCGGCTACTGGTACCGTTCAGTCAATCCCCCGGATCTCCACTAACGGGATCGCCTGCAGAAGGACTTCACGGAAATGCTGTAGTTCTTCCAGGGAAAAACTGCTGTATCCGGGCTTCAGGACTTCATCGGAGTCTCTGTAAGCCTGGAGATAGTATGCCGTTGCTCCTTTGAGCCATTCTCTGATCTGGATAAAGTCTTTTTCGCTGTGCAGCTCCTTTACAACTGTAGTGCGGAACTCATAATCCAGGGTGCCGCCCATCAAAAAGGCGGCGGTTTCTCTGACCGGGCCCAGATCCAGGCGGGACAGGCCGCAAAGCACCGGGTAATTGTCCGGCCCGGCTTTGATATCCATGGCGACCTTATCGATCAGCCCCTGGGCGGCCAGTTCTTTTACCGCCTCGGGCCGGGAGCCGTTGGTATCCAGCTTGACAGGGTAGCCCAGTTCTTTTATCTTTCTTAAAAAATCGAAAAGTTCTTTGTGCAGGGTGGGTTCCCCGCCGGTGACGCATACCCCCTCCAAAATTCCCTTACGTTTTTTTAAAAAACTGAATATTTCTTCCTGCATAAACTCCGGCTCCTTTTCCGGCGCAAGTATCAGGGAACTGTTCTGGCAGAAGGGACACCGGAAATTGCAGCCTCCTATAAAGATAGTGGCCGCTACCTTTCCGGGATAGTCTAAAAGTGTTGTTTTATTTAAACCGCAGATTTTCATGAGTCCGCCTCCTGTTTGTACGTTTCTATAGCCGGGGTAAGAGAACCCCTGTCATTTTAATTCCCGGGAAATTATTTTGCAAGCATCACCCGGCAGGATACAAATGCTCCTCCCGCAGCAGAGCGAAGGAGATCATAAGATAAAGAAGCTCGTCATAGTCGGAAAGATCCGATTCCAAAATGCCGCAGATCTTTTCCAAACGGTAAAGAAAGGTGCTCCTGTGGATAAAAAGCTCCCTGGCCGACTGGACGGCGTTTAAGTGGCAATGGAGATAGACCTCCAGGGTTTTCATATATTCCGTGCCTTTTTCTCTGTCGTGGTCCAAAAGCCTGCGCAGCCCCTCATGGCAGAGCATGATCCCGGGAAGGGACGCCATGGCCTGCTGGAAAATATAGGGAAGGGCAAATCTTCCGAAATGATGGATCCAAAGATAGGGGGCGCGGGCATTGCCCAGCTTCTGGGCAGCGCTTGCCTGAAGGTACTGGCGGCGCAGATACATATGCCCTTTCATGGGATTGCTGAAAGCAAGCTTTAAAAAACTGTCACGGACAAAATAGATCAGCTTTTCAGAAATATCGTCAACAGTCCCGCCGAACAGATGCAGATCCACAAATGCAGTTACCTGATTCTTGTAGGAAAAAGCGCAGGAACAGGGTACCACATTCTCCACATAGCCGCAGATAGAATTTACGGTCAGATTCTGGATGTCAAGGGAGGTGATGCGGAACACAAGACAGACATAGCTGTGCTCCGGAAGCCACCCGGCGCTGGTGAGCTGTTCGCTGACCGCCATATAGTCCGCGTTTTTATTGGACAAAAGATTGATCAGGACATTGTGGAGGGTCTTGTCCCGGGAGGGACGCTGCATGGTATTGTGCTGGAGCGCGTAGGAAACATATTTCCCCAGATGTGTAAGAAATCCCTTGTGATAACTGCAAAAAGGAGTGTCCCGCTCCGGTATGACAATGCGGAACGCTGTGTGATCGTACTTTTTTATGTTCAGATTCAGGGAACGGAATCCGGTTACATGATCCGGAAAGAGAAACACTCCGTTCCATTCCCGGACTTTGTTGAAAAAGGCGTCCTGCTTTAAAGTGTTGATAAATTCCATATTCTGGTACAGCTCAAGAGAGGGGGAATCCTTGCCTTTTTCCGGGATCTGGCAGGAAGCGATGGTGGTAAAATCCAGATTCTGCACCAGGATGGGGTTCTGGAAGATGGGATAGCTTGCCTCCAGGATCTGATGGATAGATCCGCCTTCGGACTGAAGGGCATGAAGCTGCTCGTCCCACTGCTCATATTTATCAAAAAGCTTTTGAATGTGGTTAAATACCTGGAGAAGGGAATCCTCATCGGAAAATACACAAAGATTTTCTTCCGGGATATTACAGGCTTTCTGCCTGCTTTTCTGGCAGAGGAATACAGAGTCAGAGGGACAGAAGCTTTTGTCCGGCGGGACTGCGTCATACAAAATGTATATTGTATAGTTTTCCGGAAGGCTTCCCTCCTGATAAAATATCGGGCGGTTGAAAATAAATGCATCGGAATTTTTCTGACATTCTGTAAAAGAATACTCTGATTTCAGAGATTGCACCAATAAATCTAAGCTTAATTTCAAAAGCAGGCCCCCTTTCCTATTAAAAGTTTGGAAAAACACATTCATAAAAAGAAATAAAAATTCATCATACACATTGTAGGATTAATCTATGAAAAAGTCAACAAATATGTTGGATTTATGGAAAAAAATAGCTGTGTTATAGTATAAGAAAGGTGTATTGGAGGTGCAGATAAAATGATAATCATCGGCGAAAAAATCAATGGGGCCATTCCTTCCATCCAGAAAGCCATCACAGACAGGGATGAAGAGCTCATCAAGGCCAGGGCGGTCCTTCAGGCAGAGGCGGGCGCAGACTTTATCGATGTGCATGCTTCCAGGAAGGAACAGGAAACAGAGATCCTGGGATGGATGATCGAAACGGTCCAGTCTGTGACGGACGTACCGATCTGTATTGACAGCCCGGATCCCCAGGTGTGCGTGGAAGCAATAAAATACTGCAGACGCCCGGGTCTGATCAATTCCGTTTCAATGGAAAAAAATAAAACAGAGATCGTATTTCCGGTGATCGCGGATACCCAGTGGCAGTGCGTAGCCCTTCTGTGCAGCGATAAGTACGGGATCCCTCAGAGCGTGGGACAGAGGATGGAGATCCTGGATGAGATCATCCAGGCGGCGGACAAATACGGGATCAGCCATGACCGGCTGCATATCGATCCCCTGGTAGAAGCCATCGCTACCAATGAAGCGTCCTTTGAGATGTTCTCCCAGTGCTGCAAAGAGATCCGGGAAAAATATCCGGACCTGCATATCACCAGCGGACTTTCCAACATTTCCTTCGGCCTGCCAAGCAGGAAGACCATGAATCTGGCGTTCCTTGGAAAAGCGGTCCATGCGGGTATGGACAGCGCCATCCTGGATCCGTCCAATAAGGATATGCGGGGAATGATCCTTGCGGCGGAAGGCAAGCCCTGTGAAGAAAAGTACCAGGATATGCAGAAGGTGGCTTTGGGCGAGCAGGAACCGGATCTTACGAAAGAATATGGCAGAGAGCTTGCCGGCATGAAGTATGCGGCGGCCTGTCTGGACGGAGAAGACGATTTCTGTCTTGAGTATATCGAAGCCTTTGAGGAAGGCGAGTTCGGCGTGAAGAAATAGCAGAAAACTGCCCTGTCGGCAAAAGGAAGAAAAAGGAAAACTGAAGCTGATCAAGGCGGAAGTCCAGGAAGCACTGGATGCCGGCTGCGATCCGCTGGAGCTGCTGAATAACGGCATGATCTCCGCGATGGACGTAGTAGGACAGCGTTTTGAAGAAGGCAAGCTTTACGTTCCTCAGATGCTGGCCGCAGCAAAGACCATGGCTGCCGGCGTAGAGGTGATCAAGCCATTGCTAAAAGGCGACGCTGCATCTGCAGGAAAGATGATCATGGGAACCGTTTCCGGCGACCTCCATGACATCGGGAAGAATCTCGTGATCATGATGATCGAAAGCGCAGGATTTGAAGTGATCGATCTTGGCGTAGACGTACCGGTCGAGAAATTCCTGGCTGCCATCGAAGAAAATCCGGATGTAAATCTGGTAGGCTGCTCTGCTCTTCTGACCACCACACTGGAATCCTTGAAGAATACCGTGGAAGCCATCAATAAGTGCGCAAACAGAGGCAGCTTCAAGATCATGGTAGGCGGAGGTCCCATAACAGAAGAATTTGCCCGGAAGATCGGAGCGGACGCCTATACGGAAGACGCATATGAGGCTGCCCAGGCGGCCAAGGAGATCAGCGAAGAACGCTGACACAAAGGAGGTTGTGTTATGACTAGTGTAGAAATGTATAAAAAATTTCTTGAGACAGGAAGATCCGAAAAACTGATCTGCCAGTATGAGCCATATGATTTTGTGCTCTGTGATCCGATTACCAAACAGCATATGACAGGAAGGATCCCGGGACAGGACGCAAAGGATTCCTGGGGAACCACACACCGCTGGAAAGAAGGCGATCATGCGGCTGTTCCCTATATCACCCCGGAAAACGTAGTGTGCCCGGATATCACAGAGTGGAGAAAATATTGTTAAAAGCCGAATACAGACTTTCCGGAAGAGCAGTGGCAGGAAGCCATCGAAGCGGCAGAAAAGATCAGGAGCGAGGGCAAGCTTGTGGGTGTGCTCCTGGCTACCGGACTTTTTGAGCAGCTCCATTTCCTGATGGGCTTTGAGGATACGCTCCTGAATCTGTTCATGGAACCGGATTCCGTTCATGAGCTTTTGGATTATATCATGGAATACAGAATGTCTTACGCCGAAAACCTGATCCGTCATATTAAACCGGATATGGTGCTTTCTCATGATGACTGGGGCGCAAAAGACAGACTCTTTATGGATCCCGATACCTTCCGGGAATTCTTCAAAGGACGTTATGAGAAGCTGTACAGCCATATCAAAGAGCTGGGTAAGGAAGTGGGACATGATGTGACCGTGATCCACCACGGCGACAGCAACTGTGCAGAGATCATCGACGATATGACAGATATGCATATCGATATCTGGCAGGGCGTTCTTCCAAGCAACGATATCCCGAAGCTTCTGAAGCATCTGAATGGAAGAAAGCCATATCTGATGGGCGGCATCGACGCCGGTATTGTAGACAATCCCTTCTCCTCTGAGGAAGAGATCCGCGCAGAGGTAAGAAGAGCGATCACAGACGCAGAAGGCCTGCCGGGCTTTATCCCGTGCATCACCTACGGTCTGCCGGAAAGTATCCGTCCAGGTGTGTTCGAAATGATCACAGATGAGATCGAAAAATATAACGAAGAACACAGCAAATAAAACAGGTAACTCCATAATAAAATAAAAAAGTTGCAGGGAGCGGATGCGCGAGAAAAGCGTATCCGCTCCCTGTGTTATATTTTCGTTGCTGTTGGAGAAAAGACCAGAAGTTTTCGGATTAGAGGTACTGTACGGTTTCGGACAATTCCCTGCGCTGGCTGTGGGCAGAAGAAGGCCGTGCACCTTCTGCCGGGTATCCAAGATCCAAGAGCATTACTACTTCTTCGTTTTCTGGAAGAGAAAATTCTTTTGCCACAGCTTCCGGGTCAATAAGATTGATCCAGCAGCTTTCCACGCCGGCAGCCTTTGCGGCAAGGAGCATATGTGTGGCTACGATCGTGGCGTCTTCGATGCCGGAGTCTCGTTTGCCGCCTGGATAAACAAATACATTCTTTTTATCATAGGCCGTTATCAAGACGGTGGGAGCGCCAAAACGGCAGCGGGTCAGACTGTCGATCTTGGCCAGCCCTTCTTCTGACTGGACTACATAGATTCTTTGTTCTTGAAGATTCTTGGCTGTGGGAGCAAGCCGGCCTGCCTCCAAGATGGCATCCAGCGCTTCCTTGGAAATCTGCCGGCTGTCAAATTTGCGGCAGGAATAACGATCCTTGATCACATTAAAAAAATCCATTTTATAATTCCTCCCTTTTGCTTTTGAAAATATTGTAGCAAAGATTTTATAGAGATACAAGAAAGCAATTTTCGGGAATGAAAAATAGGTGGAAGGGAGCTGCCTCTATATGGTAGAATGAGTATAGACTTGTTTCTTTTATATAACGGGAGAAAAGAGAGGGGTTAGTCCTATGACAGAACAGGAACGTTTCATGAAGGAAGCCATCCGCCAGGCGAAGAAAGCCCGGGCTCTTTGGGAGGTTCCCATTGGCTGTGTGATCGTGTCGGACGGAAAGATCATTGCCAGAGGCTATAACAGGAGAAATACCGACAAAAACACTTTATCCCATGCGGAACTGAATGCGATCCGTAAAGCAAGCAAAAAGCTGGGAGACTGGAGGCTGGAAGGGTGTACCATGTATGTAACGCTGGAACCCTGCCAGATGTGCGCCGGAGCTCTTGTACAGTCCAGGATCGATGAAGTAGTTATTGGCGGTATGAATCCCAAGGCCGGATGCGCAGGATCGGTCCTGAACCTGTTGGAAATGGACGGCTTTAATCATAAAGTTAAGGTGACAAAAGGCATCCTTCAGGAGGAGTGCTCCCAGATGCTTTCTGACTTTTTTCGGGAGCTGCGTGAGAAAAAGAAGCAGCAGAAGGAACAGGTCTTATCTTTGGAAAAAGAAAATTAAAAAAAGTTGATACTTTTAATCTTATTTTAATCTTTCCTCCATATACTAAGCTCATCAAAACAAACAAAACAAAAAAATAAACCATGGAGGTAGAAAGATATGAGAAATAAGAAAGTAAGAGTATTGGCAGGAACCCTGGCGGCGATCACCGCAGTTACACTGGCACAGGCAAGTATCGTTGCAGCGGAGGAAAGAGGAAGAACATCCAAATATCTGCAGATGCTCCAGGAAGAAGCGGAGTATACACAGGAAGAGGCCCTTGAGATCGCGCTGACAGACGCCGGAATCGATGAAAAGGACGTTGCCAGATCCCGTGTGGAACTGGATTATGATGACAGGACTTTGGTTTACGACGTGGAGTTCTATACCGGCGATGAAGAGTACGATTACGAAATCGATGCAAAGACCGGGGATATCCTTTCTGTTGACAGAGAGATCGAGAGAGATTTCAGAGACCTGAGAAACAGTGACGCGGAATATACCAAAGAAGAAGCATTGGAGATCGCATTAGAGGATGCAGAGCTTAAAGAAGAGGATATTGACAAGTCCAGAGTAGAGCTGGATCGTGACGATGGATTCCTGACTTATAATGTGGAGTTCTACGTGGGAAATGAGGAGTACGACTATGAGATCGACGCCAGCACAGGCCGGATCCTGGATGTGGACTATGAGATCGAGAACGATTTTATAAATGCTGAGGGAGAGGGAGCAGTGATCTCGGAAGCCGAAGCGGAAGAGATCGCACTGGAGAATGTTCCGGGGGCTTCCAGTGAGGATGTATTTATCAAGCTGGAGCGGGACGACGGACATCTCATCTATGAGGGAGATATCCTTTATGATGGTATGGAATATGAATTCGAGATCAATGCGGAGTCCGGAATGATCATAAGCTGGGAAAGCGAATCAGAGTGGGACTGAGACAAAAGAAAACAGAAAAAAGATAAAATAAAAGCCAGGATCAAGATGGTCCTGGCATTATTTTTTCTTTTGTGCGCGCCGCACGTCGGAATGCATCCACAGACGTTACCTTTACAGTTAACTCAGCCCAGGCGCCCTCACGGCACACAAGAGCTTCTGCTTAGTGCTGCTGCATTCCTGCCCTGACACGGTTCACAGATTCCTGTTGCGTAAGACCCAGACGTCAACGCCACTTATAAAGGGCAGCTCCGCAGAGAACAAGCCTCGGATTGGCATCACCCCTGCTGTAGCGGATTGCAGGTACAGGGCACCGCTAACTCCCCGGCTGCGCGGATTTAAGTATAGAGGGTTTTCCGGCAGTTGTCAAGAGATTGGGGGAAATTATTTACCTACCCAAAAAACAGGCAGAAAAAGAAATGACAGGGAAAATGTTTGTTTTTATAATAACGTCTTCCCTGTTTTTTTACTTTGAAAAATAATCTGTTGAAAATACAGAATTTTATTGTTTTCAAGAACTGCCCAGTATATAATGGAAATGTAATAAAAACGTCACGAAAACGCACGAAAAATGTAAAAAATATCTTCCCCGGCGGTGGGTTTTTATTACAGACCGCCGTACTTCCCAACGGCTCAAAACGGAAAGAAGGTAGAAAAATGAATAGAAAAAGAATTCTAAGTATATTATTGGCAAGTGTTTTGACCCTTCCTGTGCCATATACCAGCGTAATGGCGGCAGAATTTACAGATGGCAGCGCTTCGGCTCAGGACGCCGGGCTTTTTTCGGCAGGCGAAGGATCCGAAGAAACACCCTATGACGAGTATATTGACGGCGTCCAGTATCTGTATAACGAAGAAAACGACAGCTATATTGTAGATTCTGTTTATAATGTTACAGGAGAAACGGTCTATCTGAAAAGCGAGATACATGGAAGAAAAGTGACGGAGATCGCCCTGTGGATATACAGAGACTGCTTTGAGGACGTAGGAGAACCGGTATATTTAGGAGAGATCGTGCTTCCGGATACACTCCTTAAGATTGATTCCGGGGCCTTCCGGGACGGACAGATGACCCGCCTGGATATTCCGGACAGTGTGAGGGAAATCGGAAGCGGAGCTTTTAATTACTGCCAGAATTTACGGTATCTTTATTTTCCGGCAGGCACAGCGGTGTTCCCGGCGGATCTCTTCGATAACTGTGTAAGTCTGAGCACCATTGAGATCGGAGAAGGGGTTCAGAAAATCGAGAACGGCGCCATGAAAGCCTGCCCCGCTTTAAGCAAGATATATATCCCGGAAACGGTAACAGAAATAGGAGAGGATCTCTTTGACGAAGGCGTTTCACCTACGATTTATGGAGTGCGCGGTTCTTACGCGGAAGCTTATGCCAGGGCCCACGGGCTGGATTTTTCAGGCGAGGGTGAAACAGATCCGGACCAGCCGGAAGAGACCATGCTCTTAAGTGGCGTATATTATACCTATCAGGAAGAAACAGAAACCTATACCGTTACAGGGTATGACGGAGATATCTTAAGCGAGATCAGCGTTCCGGAGACGATCAACGGCGTTATGGTGACTGAGATCGGTGAGAATGCATTCCAATCCTGTACCCGCCTGAAAAAGATAGAACTTCCCGTTTCCATCGTGAAAATTTCTGACGGGGCCTTTGAAGGCTGTGCTGTTTTGGAAGAGATCACGATAAAGGACGGCGTGAAGACCATAGGCGAAAGGGCTTTTTCCAACTGCCGCAACCTGAAATCCATTGTTTTGCCGGACAGTGTGGAAACCATCGGAACACGCGCCTTCGGCCATTGTGTTAGTCTGGAGGAATTACGGCTTCCTTCTTATATGGAAGAACTGAATGCGGAGGTCTTTTACGAGACCTATGTAAAAGGATCGGTGAAGATCCCGGAGGGGATAACGGTCCTGAAAAACGCTTCGTTTAATTACAGCTCCTTTGATGAACTGATCCTCCCGGATACCCTTGCAGAAATAGAAGAACGGGCCTTTGTTATCGTAGGAGCAAACCGTCTTGTGATTCCGGCATCGGTCACCCGGATTGAAGGGGATGCGTTCCTGGGGAATGATATCGGCACTTTTGTGGTGGAAGACGGTTCCTATGCGGAAAGCTATTTAGAAGAACACGGATATTCCTATGACGACGGTACCGAAAAGATCGGCACGCCAAAGATCAAGGGAACTGTATTCTCAGGAAACAGTATCCGGCTTGCTTTAAAGAGCAAATGTAAAAATGCCCAGTTTTATGACTATGTCATCACTAAGGACTGGTTTTTCCCCAGTTCGGGAAATTATGAGTACAGGCAAAACAAAAGCACTGCTTTGAGGCAGGATTTTGAATCTATGAACCAGGGAACCTATTATCTATATGCCCGGGCCGGCCGGACTGAAAACGGAAAGGACGTATACGGCCCCTGGTCAGAAAGACTGACCGTGACGGTTTCCATCAAGACTCCGGATTCTCCGAAGGTCCAGAAAGTGGCCATAAACGGTTCCACTGTAACAGTGACGGTAAGCCAGGTGGCGGATACCAGAGGCTACGGCATCGTACTGGCGGCAAACCGCACGAAGAACGGATGCCAGAAGCTTTTAAAACCCAAGAATATCCGTTATGCATCTGCGGGCAACAAATCTACAACCTATGTGTTTAAAAATGTAAAACCCGGAACCTACTGCGTTCTCACCAGAAGCTATACCAAAGACGGAAACGGGAAAAACGTATACAGCAGATGGTCCGGCTACTATCGGAAAGCCCAGGTAAAGGCAGTCCGGTAGGAAGAAGGAGGCAGCGGAAATGAATAAGAAAAGATTTATGGTATTGCTGCTGTCCGGCATAATGGCAGCACAGCTGCTGTGCGGCAGCGTTTATGGAGGGGAGCTATCCGGGCAGACGGAAACTGCTGTAGAAGAGCAGGATGGTCTATCAGCCTTTACAGACGGAGGCGGCAGCCTCTCTGCGGAAAATTTATTTTCCGCAGGAGAAGAGCCGTTAGCCAAAGAAAACCCATTATCTGAAAAGGAGCAGACCCCGGAAGAGGAAATCATATCTGACGGCGACGAAAGCATACAGGAGAATGTAGAGATTGATTATGTTCAATACGCCTATCAGCCGGAAACGGACAGCTATTACGTGGAATATATCGACTATATAATCGGAGGAAGTGTTTCTCTGAAAAGTGAGATCAACGGAAAAAAGGTGACAGAGATCGGCACCCGGATTTTTGATATCTATGCCTTTGAGCCAGAGGATGAATGCCCCCAGGGAGAGGTGATCCTTCCCGATACCATAGAAAAGATCCGGGAGAAGGCCTTTTTGAATGGAAGGTTTATTTCCCTGACGATCCCGGATAGTGTAAAAGAAATAGGGGCAGAAGCCTTTTACAATTGCGCCGATCTTCGGTATCTTTACTTTCCGTCAGGGATCCGTGTATTTCCCGCTGGCCTTTTCTCGGGGTGTACCAGTCTGGATACCATTGAAATCGGAGAGGGAGTTGAGGAAATCGCTAAGGGAGCCATGAAAGGCTGCCCATCTCTCAGAAGGGTATGGATTCCTGCAAGCGTGACAAAAATAGGCGGGGATCTGTTTGACGAGGGAAGTTCTGTGACCATCTGCGGACAGGCCGGCTCTTATGCCGAAGCTTATGCAGCCCAGAATGACATTCCCTTTTCTGAGACAATAGACCAGGAACCAGCCCCTCAGCAGAAGGAAGTGGTTTATGATGGCGTGCGTTATATATACCAGAAAGATCTGGACAGCTACTATGCGTCTGGATTTCTGGGAAATATTGGCAGCGACCTGGAAATTCCCCGGACTGTAAACGGAAAACCAGTTACAGGAATTGGAAAAGAAGCTTTTAAGTCCTGTCATAAGCTGAAAAGTATCCACATACCGGGAACAGTTAAAAGCATCGGCGACCAAGCCTTTGCCCAGTGCGTTTTTCTGGAAAAAGCAATTTTGGAACCAGGAGTTGCATCCTTTGGAGAATCTGTGTTCTGGGGATGCGAAGATCTAAAGAATGTATCCCTTCCGGACAGTGTGACATCTATGGGAAAAAGTACATTTTCCGGCTGCAGATCCTTTGAGAGCGTCCGGCTTTCTGCAGGAATGACAACCATTCCCGCCTATACTTTTTTCGGCGCGTCTTATCATGTAGGATACGGCCCTCTTAAGATCCCGGAGGGAGTAACCGCTATTGAGGAGGGCGCATTCAGCAATTTCCTGGTAAAGGAAGTGACACTTCCTAAGACACTAAAAAAAATCGGAAAGGAGGCCTTTCTCAGTGCCTCTGTCGATAAATTGGTGATTCCGGATTCGGTTACCTCTCTTGGAGAAGAGGTGTTCAGTCTTATGGAAACCAATTCCCTGCAGCTGGAAGGGGGATAAAGATCATTCCCAAAGGTGCTTTCGATACTTTCCAGGGCAGTATGGAGTCATATGCGATCCCGGATACAGTTTCCAGGATCATGGATCGAGCTTTTTATAATACAAGGTTACGGCGGATTTCTATTCCTGCCAGTGTGAATTATATTATTAAAAATGCTTTTTCTGAAAATCCTGATCTGACCCTTTTTGTACAAAAGGGATCCGTGGGAGAAAGGTATGCAAAATTCATGAACATTCCCTATGATAACGGGAATATGGACGCTGCGGCAGTCACAAAGGATGGGATCCGTTACCAATATAATTCAAATACCCAGACGTATAAGATTATAAAAGGGGATGAAGGGCTTTTAGGGGAAGTGATCATTCCAGAGAGGATCAATGGGAAGATCGTGGATGCCATTGACCATAATGCCTTTCAAAATTGTGAAAAAGTTACCTCTATCACATTGCCGGAGACAATTAAGCAGATCGGCGCCGGTGCATTTCGAAGATGCGGGTTAAAAACGATCAACCTGCCGGAGGGAATACAGGTTTTGCCAGAGTCCGTTTTTGAGAACTCCGGTATTGAGAAAATCCAAATTCCTGCCAGTGTAGTGGAAATACAGGAGGCTGCTTTTCAGGGAAGCGCTTTAAAACAGATCACATTGCCGGATACGGTGGAAAAGTATGGAAACTATCTGCTGCGGGATTGCAAATCCCTTGCGGAAATCCACCTGCCGGAAACTATGACGGAAATTCCTCCAAGCCTGGCATCGGGCTGCATTAATCTGAAAAGCGTCCGCCTTCCGGAAAAATTAAAGGTGATCGGGGAGAACGCCTTCTTCCATACAGGTCTTACTGCCATAGAGTTTCCTCCTTATCTGGAGGAGATCGGGAGCGGTGCATTTGCCCAGTCGGTGGATCTTCAGGTGCAGCAGATCCCGGATACGGTAACGCGTTTGGGAGAGGGAGTTTTTGAATTCTGCGATTCCATTAAAGAAATGCATTTTCCTGGAAGTATTAAAACACTGCCTGGAAGTACGTTTTCCTTTTGCGACAGTCTGGAAAAAATATGGATTGAAGATGGAGTAGAGGAAATCACGAAAGATTCGGTAGGGCATCTTTTTGACCGCTGTCCCAAGCTGACGGAGATACACATTGCTGACAGTGTACGGTCTATAGAGGGAAAAATGGA
>DXBU01000036.1 GCA_019116385.1 Candidatus Blautia faecigallinarum
ATCCATATAAAGTAGCTGCAAATAAAAGCAAAGGAACCAAAATGATCATGATAAATCCCACAATAATCCTTGTCTTTAATTTCATGAAATTTCGTCCTTTTATGTACCTGTTTTTTACACTGGTCTCTATGACATTCTTTCCATATGTTTCTTAAATATTATATCATAAACCCAAAATCCTATCTCTAAATTTTCTATAAAATATAAATGGAGAAGGGATCTCCCGGCTAAGAAAGCCAGGAAATGCACCCTCCTCCATCAGGATCTTATTTCTATTTCTTATAAATATTTCTTTAAATCTTCTGCTTTATCCAGTCTCTCCCAGGGCAAGTCTACATCCGTCCTTCCAAAATGTCCATAGGCTGCTGTCTGCTTATAGATGGGTCTCCTTAAATCCAGCATCTTGATGATCCCGGCCGGGCGGAGATCAAAGTTTTCCCGGATGATCTCTACTAATTTTGTATCGGAAAGCTTTCCGGTTCCAAAGGTATCCACATTGATGGAAGTAGGCTTTGCTACACCGATGGCATAGGAAAGCTGGATCTCACACTTATCCGCAAGCCCTGCCGCCACAATATTTTTTGCCACATAGCGGGCCGCATAAGCTGCAGAACGGTCAACCTTTGTGCAGTCTTTTCCGGAGAAAGCGCCGCCGCCGTGACGGCCGTATCCGCCATAGCTGTCTACAATGATCTTACGTCCGGTAAGTCCACTGTCCCCGTGGGGTCCTCCGATCACAAAACGTCCGGTAGGATTGATAAAATATTTGGTATCCTCATCTACCATATCTTCCGGAATGATAGCATCCAGAACATATTTTTTGATATCCTTATGTATCTGTTCCTGAGAAACATCCGGATCATGCTGAGTAGAGCACACTACCGCATCGATACGGATGGGTTTCCCCTCTTCGCTGTATTCTACCGTCACCTGGGTTTTTCCGTCTGGTCTTAAATATTTTAAAGTACCGTCTTTGCGGACCTTGGTAAGCTGGCGGGCAAGTTTATGGGCCATATTGATGGCATAAGGCATATATTCCTCTGTCTCATTGGAAGCAAATCCAAACTGGATTCCCTGGTCCCCTGCACCGATCGCATCGATCTCATCCTCTCCCATCTTTGCCTCCAGGGCTTTATCCACACCCATGGCAATATCGCTGGACTGCTCGTCAATGGCAGTGATCACGCCGCAGGTATCTGCGTCAAAACCATATTTTGCCCTGGTATATCCGATCTCCCGAATGGTATCTCTTACGATCTTCTGGATATCCACATAGGCCTTGGTAGTAATCTCTCCCATTACCAGCACCAGACCTGTAGTTGCTGCCGTTTCACAGGCTACACGGCTCATAGGATCCTGTTCGATCAAAGCGTCAAGGATCGCATCGGAAATGGCATCACACATTTTATCCGGATGTCCTTCGGTTACAGATTCTGAAGTAAATAAAATTTTTTCCATTTGTTTCTCCTTTTCTTTCTACTTTCAATCCTGATAAAACAAAAACAGCCCGAAATAATCGGACTGTTTGGAATTCTTATCAACACTCCTCTTATTGTTCGATCACTCGCTCAGGTTGGCACCTTCCTTAAAAAGGGGTTGCCGTGGCTTCTCAGATCCTTTGTATCTCCACCACTCTGAATAAAAGGCTATTTTTATTTAATTTATTACTGTATGCTATAGGATATACCTGTTTGTTTCTGCTGTCAAGCATTTATTTTTTCTTAGGATCTATCGATCATCCTACACGCAGACGAAATTTCTGGATTTCTTTTTCACAAGTAACCCTTTCGATCTCTGCGCCCAGACTTCTCAATTTTTCCTCAAAATTTTCGTAACCTCTCTGGATATAAACAATATCATCTACAATGGTGATGCCTTCTGCTGCCAATCCGGCAATTACAAGCGCCGCGCCGGCACGCAGATCCGGAGCGGATACCCTGGCACCTGTAAGTTTCTTCACTCCATCGATGATAGCAGAATTTCCTTCTACCTTAATATTTGCTCCCATTCTGGTAAGCTCATCCGCATACTTAAAACGATTTTCAAAAATACTTTCTGTTACAATGCTTGTCCCCTCTGCCAAGGTAAGGGTCACAGCTATCTGGGGCTGCATATCTGTAGGATAGCCAGGATAAGGAAGCGTCTTTACATGAGTGCGGTGCAGTCTCTTTGTAGCTCTTACACGAACTGCATCATCAAACTCTTCTACCTCGCAGCCGATTTCCTCCAGCTTAGCTGTAGTAGCTTCCAAATGCTTGGGGATCACATTTTTTACGGTAACATCTCCGCCGGTAGCTGCTGCCGCAAACATAAAGGTTCCGGCTTCGATCTGGTCCGGTATGATAGAATACTCTGTCTTATGAAGACGCTCCACACCTTTAATACGGATGACATCTGTTCCAGCACCTTTAATATTTGCCCCCATGCTGTTCAAGAAGTTGGCAACATCTACTACATGAGGTTCTCTGGCCGCATTTTCAATGGTGGTACGTCCCGGGGCAAGGGATGCCGCCATCATGATATTGATGGTCGCACCTACTGAAACAACATCCAAAAAGATATGGCTTCCTCTTAAGCTTTCTGCTTTGGCGACGATCGCCCCGTGCCGGATATCCACAGAAGCACCTAGTGCACGAAATCCCTTCAGATGCTGGTCAATGGGCCTGCTGCCGATATTGCATCCTCCCGGAAGGGGTACTTCGGCATGTTTATATTTTCCAAGAAGTGCACCCAGTAAGTAATAGGAAGCACGGATTTTTTTGATATATTCGTAATCAACGCTGATATCCTGGATCGTAGAACCGTTGATCTTAACGGTAGATCTGTTTACCCTGTCTACCTGAGCTCCAATTCCGGCAATAGCGTCCAAAAGTACATTGATGTCTCTTACGTCAGGCAAGTTTTCGATCAAGACTGTTTCATCCGTCATAATGGCTGCCGCTAAAATAGCAAGTGCCGCGTTTTTCGCACCGCCGATCTCTACTTCACCAACAAGCGGATTTCCGCCTTTTATAACATATTGTTCCATAAAACACCTCTATGATTATTTTTACTCCACAAGCGGAAGCAAATATCAGAAAGACAATTCAATGCCTTTAAAGCTTACAAAATAAAGGTACAATATCGTATTATAGCACATAATTTTTATTTGTAAACAAAATTTATCAGCATCTCCCCGTAATCTTTAGATATTCATCCGCTCTCACTCTCACAACAGTTACCGTTACGGAATACTTTTTTCCCCTTTTAGTGTTTCCAAAACTGACTGCAGACTTGCTTCCAAATCTTTCCCTTCTTCATCCACCACAAGATCTGCGTATTTTTCATATAATGGAACTCTTTCTTCATATAAATCTTTCAGAGTCTGTCCTTCTTTTAATAAGACGCCCCGTCCCTTCAAATTACCGAGCCTCTTAGACAGTTCCTTTAAGGACGCTCTCAGATAGATCACCTTTCCGATGGATTTCAGATGCTCCATTGCCTCCTGGCAGTATACAACACTTCCTCCTGTTGCAATAACCGTATTTTCTGCCTCAATAGAAGCATTTACACGATTTTCAATTTTCTTAAATCCCTCCGGACCGGATTCTTCAATGATCTGATACAAAAATTTTTTTTCCTGTTTTTGGATGAGAAGATCTGCATCTAAAAACTCATATCCCAATACTTTGGCCAGAACAACTCCAAGGGTGCTTTTTCCCACTCCGGGCATTCCGATCAGTGTGATATTATTCATAGGTTCCTCCAAAGGATTCTTATGTATCCTTTTTATTTTAACATATAATGCCAGTCCCTGCAATCCTAAGGTTTTTTTCTGTCTTTATGGGATTTTCCTGCCTTTTTTTTCTTTTTTACGCTGTATCCAAAAGTTCCCTTTACCCCTCCCAGTCCCAGATATTCTCCGTGGGAATATACAAGAGGGGCGGACCGGTTCAGATGGAACTTGTTATTCTGGTCCATATAGGACTCATCTGCATGAACGGCAAGAACATCCGCCATAAACATATGATGAGATCCCAATTCTTTTATTTCCCTTACACGGCATTCTATAGATACCGGCGCTTCTTTTATCATGGGCGCCTTTACAAATGCCGCCTTTTCCTTTGTAAGACCTGTTTCTTTAAATTTATCCAAATCTCTTCCGGAACGAACGCCGCAGAAATCCGTGGCAAAAGCCAGCTTTTCTGTGGTAAGGTTGATCACAAATTCTCCTGTATCT
>DXBU01000037.1 GCA_019116385.1 Candidatus Blautia faecigallinarum
AAGGCACCAAAAACCACTGCACATGATTTTTGATGCCATTCTTTTCGTATTATTCAGCTCATCTGAACAAAGTTATCTTCCGATACCTGCCGGAACAAAAGCATTGTACTCCATGGAATATCCATGTAAAATATCTTACAACTAAACAGTAACACAGATTTCTTTTGCCGTCAACATAAATCGGAGAGGTAAAAATGCCTTGGGCTTTTTCAAAGCGTAAGACTTAATTGTTCCCCGTTTTGTGCCATCTCTTTCTCCCTTTTCTCTTCCAAGATTTTAATTTTTTCACTTCGGAGCCTCTTTTCCGCAACTCGCCGTTCCGTATCATTCAACCCTTGATCTCTATCCGTTTTATTTCCTCCGGCTCGACATATGTGCATGCATCCCTGCAATACCATGCTCCCGGCAGATTGTCCATCCGTGCGATCCGCCATTTCTGTTCTTTCGTATCAAAAGTAATGGAATCCTCTTCCTTACGATCGGCAAAGATACGGTAGGATAGCTGGCTGGAAGCAGTCTTTCTGTCATTTAAGTAGGTATCCAGTACCAGCAGGTCCTTTTCTATCTTGGCACGGCAGAATGCGCCTGGTTTTCGGTCTTGCCCGCACTGCAGCAATTCTTCCATATGGGGTGTTAACATCTGAACCGGAATCCGCAATAATTCTTTTCGCTTCATGAAACACCTCACTCTATGCTTTTCCGTCCACGCCATACCAGGTATGCGGCTTATATTGCTTCCCATCCACTACATACAGAGCCACTTCCTGGATCTGCTGGCTGTCAGGTTCCTCCTTCGCGAGTGCAAGGATATCTCCCATGCTTCCGGATGCCTTTGGATGTTTTCCCCTGACCACGACGTATCCGTCCCAGCATCTTCCCTCTTCTTTTTTCACTATCGAGCACCATTTGCGCCCTGGATGCCGGGCCATGTAGGCAAGACCATGAAGTAAAAGCATCTGAAAAGACAATTCCTTTAGCAGCGTTATCCTGGTACAGGAAATTTTGCTGTCAACCGAATCCTCGTCCAGGTCCCCTTCCGCTTTTACAAGAAAATAGACGGATTTGCGCCAATCTCTGTAATAGCAAAGGCAGTCCAGTGGATTCTCCGCGCAGTGGAACCCGTTTTCCGCGCAGTTTGCCTGGTCTGTTATATTCACCTGGTTCAGCAAAAACTGGTAGCCCAGGCAGGTAAGATCTTTTTTTAAACCTTTGTATGCAATCATAATCCTCCTCGTTACTCCTATCACGCCAGATCAAACAAAGACATCTGCCCGTCCGTTTCTTTTTTCTTAGGCGCGCTTTCTTTGTGTTTTTCTACGCTTCCCGCATCCTTCTTTTTTACTGTTGTTTTCCCGGCAGAAGCTGATTTCCGCTCAGCCTGCTCCCATTCAGAAAGAATTTTCTTTTTCTCTTCTGCTTCTTTTGCCAGGGTTTCCGCCTCATCCTCTCTCCAGTAATACTTTTCCGCCCAGGGGAATACTGTTTTTTCCGTCAAAGTCAGCGCTGTATTTTCCCTGACCCGGCTAAGCCCTTTCTTTTTTGCCTGCTCCGTGGCCGTTTCAAAGGCTTTCTCCATCACAAAATCCAGACATCTTTGCAGGGATTTATGCCTTTTCATGACCGATATGGCAAGTTTCGGATCCTCCTCACACTTTCGGATGATATGCCAGCCGATAATCCCTGCGAAATCTTTGTCATCTAACACCAGTATCTCTTCCCGGAGCTTCTCGGAAGCTGTGCGGAATATTTTCTGCCCAATGGGTATTTCGGCCAGCCGGTATCTGCGTCCCTGGATGAAATCTTCCGTCTGTTCATAAGGGACAGCCCACTTTTTCGCCAGCCTCCGCAGCGCTTCCATATCTCCCTGGTTTCTTAAATGCACTGCCGCGTCATTCAATTCCACAACATTTTCTACCATTTTTTCAATCATACTCTATTTCCTTTCTGCATTCCGGCAGGAGGGAAGCCTCCCTCCCGCCATTCCAACATTCAGGCAGCTTCCCCTTCCGCAGCTTCCGGTGGGTTCTCCAACCTTTTTTCGGTTTCCGCCGCAAGTTTCCGCTGCTCCCGGTCATCCACGTCTAGCAGGTTCACCATTTCCAGAATTACCTGGCGGCACCAGACATTTTCGTTCCAGGCCTTATGCAGCTGTCCGGCCCGTTCTACAATCTCCTCCCAGTCTTTATCTGACAAAGGCCTGCCGCGGTATTCTTTGTAAAATCCATAGATCTCTTTCATGGCTTTTGCCACCGGGATTTCTGAAGCAGCCTCCACATTGGATAAAAGCTTCATAAGCACCGGATGTTTTCCATATTTTTCCTGCAAAGGCCGAATTCCCAGATTCACTTTTCCAATATATACGCCCAGGAAATCATTAAAAATCCCAGCTATCATTTTCTGGTCTACCATTCGTCTCCTCCTTTTCTTCAAGATGCCAGATCAAAAATGCTCATTTGCCCTTCGATCTGTTCTTCTTCGTAAGGCATTGAAGGCACTGTTTTTTCTGTTTCTCTTTTTGCCATCTCCAATGGTATCTCTTTTACCTTTGAAGCGGTATCTGAGAGCAGTTTCCCATACTGGCCTTCGTTTCCAAACGCACGCATGACCACCAGGTTTTCCTCTTCGATGGCCGTCTCCAAATTTTGTACTACACCGAGTGCATACAAAATCTGAGTCTTCCTTTTCTGCCGGTCCGTAAGGAGCGGTTCCCGGCAAAGAAGATACTGGTAATCTTCCGAATTCTTATAAATTTCCAGACATGCCCTGGCCTGCTTTCGTATGTCATCAGCCCTTGCCATATACCCTGCAGGCAATTCCTCCGGAAGCGGGACCTCAACACCATAGCTGATAAGGATTCGCTGGATCTCCAGCAGCTCTCTCCGGATCTCTGCCAGAGCGATCCCATCCGGCCACATCTGTTCGGTTCCATACTTGTGGATGTTCTGCCATTCGCTGTAGCGTTGCTGGTATAGCGTCAGCCATTCATTCTTCGTTTTCCCTTTCATCTTTTCCGTTTCACTTATCCATTCCCTTTCTGTTCCCAATGCAAGCGAAAGCTGTCCAGGAACCTGTTTGGGAGCCGGTTCTGTTCCATACATCCACCAAAGGTAGACGTCTTCCGCACTCTCCCACGTGTCTTCCTCCAAATGTCTTTGCTTGCGGCTTTTCAGCATTTCCCCGAAGGTCTTCAGATAAGCCGACTTATAGCCTGGATAGCGCGCAAGCTCTTTTTCCCGTTTTCGAACCGATGCCAATGGGCAGCCGATGCACCCAATCCTTGTAAATCCTTCATCATAAAGACAGCAATATCTGTGGACATAGTGATAAATAAAAGACCACACTTCTTCATCCGTCCAGTCGATGATCGGATTTAATACCCGTTTCCCTTTCATTACACAGCTCTCGATCAGCCGCCGTTTCTCATCATTGTCATTATTTAAAAGTAAAACTTTCGCGCTTTCCGCGCCTCTTATTTCTGCCAGCCCGCGGTTTTTGCGTTTTCTGCTTTCTGCCCAGCGGACGCCAGTGATTACAAACCGGCCTTCCCCTCCCCGTTCCTTCAGTTCAGAACAGCAATACCGGACTTTCCGGGTTGGGGGAAATCCTTTTTTGATGATCAGCTTCCACATGGATTCTTCTGGCTTTTCCATGGAAACCTCCGGGTATTCCTTCCGGATAAAATGTACCAGCTCCGGAGGATCCACCGTTGTCACATGGTAATGCGCCGTAAACTTTACCCCAGCCATCTGTGCCAAGTGAAAAATAGCCTGGCTGTCCTTTCCTCCGCTAAACGCCAAATAGTATCCGTCTGGATTCATCCGGAGGGCGGTTTCCTCAAACATTTTCAGATTTTGGATCGCACGTTCTATTTTGTCCTCTATTGGAAATAAACAAATCTGCTCCATTCCTTCCCCGTCCTTTGCATTAGATTTTGCTGCAGGACGGAAAAGCCATGCTTCCCGGCGTGTCTTTTTACGCTGCCTGGCCGATTACTTGTATCAAAAGAACTGTCCGCAATCACAGTCTTTCTAAGCAGCAACCCTGGCTGTCACCCGGGCTTAGAAGAAATGCAGAGCTTTTAAAAACCAACCCGGAAACTTGCATAAGCAATCGGTTTGATCTCCAGAATCCTTACATTGGAAATCTTCCGGTATGGTTTCCTTTTATTCAGATCGTCTACCCAATCCTGAAATGCCATTTCTACTTCCATATCCACTTCCTCATGCTCCAGTCGCAGGAACATATACTTATAACCCACGCGATAATTCCGCCGTGCTGTAAAATAGGAATATTTCACCTCGTAGATCGGGATACGGATCATAGAATTCAGAAATTGCGAGGGATGCAGCTTTTTAAAGAAACTTCGGTATTCTTCGGTTGCCC
>DXBU01000038.1 GCA_019116385.1 Candidatus Blautia faecigallinarum
TTTTTATATTGCTCAAACCCTTAAAAAAGCCAGTAAAATCAATACTTTGGAGGATTTATAATGTCATTATCGCCGATGATGAAAGAATATTTAAAAACAAAAGAAGAATATAAAGACTGTATCTTGTTTTACCGGCTGGGGGATTTCTACGAGATGTTCTTTGACGATGCCCTGACGGTGACAAAGGAACTGGAGATCACCCTTACAGGAAAAGACTGCGGATTAGAGGAACGGGCGCCCATGTGCGGCGTTCCTTTTCATGCTGCGGAAACATATATCAACCGTCTGATCGAAAAAGGGCACAAAGTAGCCATCTGCGAACAGGTGGAGGACCCCAAGACGGCCAAGGGTCTGGTAAAAAGAGAGGTCATCCGGGTGGTCACACCGGGAACGACCCTGGATGCCGCCTCTTTGGATGAATCCAAGAACAATTACCTGATGTCCATCGCAGCTGTGGGAGATCGGTTCGGCTGCGCTATTGCAGATATTACCACCGGAGATTGTTTTTTGACAGAGGTGGACAAACCGCAGAAACTTTTAGATGAGATCAATAAATTCACACCGGCGGAGATCATCTGCAACGATGCATTTTTTTTAAGCGGGGTTGATACCGATGATCTGAAGGACCGTCTGGGCATAAGTATTTTTTCTTTAGAAAGCTGGTATTTTGACGATGACCTGTGCCGGCGCACATTGAAAGAACATTTTCATGTGGCGGATCTTGAAGGGCTTGGGATAGGAGACTACGACAATGGGATCCTTGCCTCAGGCGCTTTGTTTCTTTATCTGAAAGAGACCCAGAAGTCCGCTCTATCTCACATGGCCACGATCCATCCCTATATGGCGGAAAAGTATATGCTTATAGACAGTTCCAGCCGGCGAAATCTGGAATTGGTGGAGACCATGCGGGAAAAGCAGAAAAAAGGTTCCCTTTTGTGGGTGCTGGACAAGACAAAAACTGCTATGGGAGCCCGCACTCTCCGGGCTATGGTGGAACAGCCTCTTATTGATACAGAGGAGATCGAACAGCGTCTGACTGCCATAGAAGAACTTAATGAAAAGGCCATGCTCCGGGATGAGATCCGGGAATATTTAAACCCGGTCTATGATATGGAACGGCTGATCAGCCGTATCAGCTACAAATCGGCTAATCCCAGAGACCTGGTAGCCTTTGCGGCTTCTCTTGAGATGCTTCCCTATATCAAGCAGACTTTGGGAGAATTTGATTCTTCCTTATTAAAACAGCTGAATGAAGATATGGACGCATTGAGCGACCTGTGCAGTTTGATCAAGAATGCAATCGTAGACGAGCCTCCGATTGCCCAAAAGGATGGCGGGATCATCCGTGAGGGTTTTAACGAAGATGTAGATAAGTTCCGGCGTTCCCGGACAGATGGAAAAAAATGGCTCTCGGAACTGGAAGCCAGGGAACGGGAGCGTACCGGGATCAAGTCTTTAAAGATCAAATACAACCGGGTATTCGGCTATTCCCTGGAGGTGACCAATACGTTTCGGGATCAAGTCCCGGATAATTACGTGCGCAAGCAGACCCTCTCCAACGCGGAGCGGTATATCACCCAGGAACTGAAAGAACTGGAAGATCTGATCCTGGGGGCGGAGGATAAACTGTACGCCCTGGAGTATGAACTTTTCTGCCAGGTAAGAGACCAGGCAGGAGCAGAAGTTGTACGGATCCAGAAAACTGCCAAGGCGGTGGCTTATCTGGATGTATTTGCCTCACTGGCCCTTGTGGCTCAGAGAAATCATTATGTACGCCCTAAGATCAACGAAGGCGGAGTGATCGATATCAAAAACGGCCGCCATCCGGTAGTGGAAAAAATGATCGAAAACGATATGTTTATTGCCAATGATACCTATCTGAACAATCAGAAAAAACGGGTTTCCATCATTACCGGCCCTAATATGGCCGGAAAATCCACCTATATGCGCCAAAGCGCTCTGATCGTGCTCATGGCCCAGATCGGCAGTTTTGTGCCGGCAGAAAAGGCTAATATCGGAATTGTAGATCGGATCTTTACCAGAGTAGGGGCCTCCGACGACCTGGCAAGCGGCCAGAGTACTTTTATGGTGGAGATGACAGAAGTAGCCAATATTTTGCGCAACGCTACTTCCAAAAGCCTTTTGATCCTGGACGAGATCGGCCGGGGTACCAGCACCTTTGACGGTCTTTCCATCGCCTGGGCGGTGATCGAGCACATCAGCAATACCAAGCTGTGCGGAGCCAAAACTTTATTTGCCACCCATTACCATGAGCTGACGGAACTGGAAGGAAAGATCCCTGGCGTCAATAATTATTGTATTGCAGTGAAAGAAAAGGGCGACGACATAGTCTTTCTCAGAAAGATCGTCAAAGGCGGAGCGGATAAGAGCTATGGAATCCAGGTTGCTAAGCTTGCCGGTGTGCCGGATTCTGTGATCGCCCGGGCCAAGGAACTGGTGGAAGAACTGAGCGATGCAGACATCACTGCAGCGGTAAAAGACCTGGCCGCCCCTAAGAAAAAAGAAAAGATCGTATATGACCAGGTGGATATGGCTCAGATGTCCCTTTTTGACACCGTACAGGATAATGATATCGTAGAAGAGATCCGGGGATTGGATTTAAGCAATATCACGCCTATGGAGGCCATGAATATCCTTTTCAACCTGCAGAACAAAATTAAGAACCGGTGGTGACAGGATTGAAAAAAATAGCAGTTTTAGATCAAAATACAATAGATAAGATCGCAGCCGGCGAAGTGGTAGAGCGTCCTTCTTCTGTGGTAAAGGAACTGGTAGAAAATGCCATTGACGCAGGAGCAACAGCAGTAACCGTGGAAATCGGAGACGGCGGAAAAAAGCTGATGCGGATCACAGACAATGGAAGCGGGATCGATGCCGAGCAGGTGCCTATGGCTTTTATGCGCCATGCCACCAGCAAAATTGAAAAGGTGGAAGATCTCTCCCACATTGTTTCCCTGGGATTCCGGGGCGAGGCTCTATCCAGTATTGCCGCTGTTTCTCAGGTGGAATTGATCACCAAAACTCCCTCTGCGGTTACCGGTGTGCGGTATGTGATCGAAGGCGGCAGGGAACAGTCCATGGAAGAGCTTGGCGCACCGGATGGAACCACTTTTCTGGTGCGGAATCTTTTTTATAATGTTCCTGCCAGAAGTAAGTTTTTAAAGACGGATGTTACAGAAGGCAATTATATCAGCGCCCTTATGGAGCAGCTTGCGTTAACCCACCCGGAAATTTCTTTTAAATATATTCAAAACAAGCAGGTAAAGCTGCATACATCCGGAAACTACAATGTCAAAGATGTGATCTATAATGTTTACGGGAGAGAGATCGCCAGGTCGCTTTTGGAAATCTCCTGTAAAAATGATTTTATGGAAATTTCCGGCTTTATTGGAAAGCCGGAAATTTCCAG
>DXBU01000039.1 GCA_019116385.1 Candidatus Blautia faecigallinarum
GGGCTGCCAGATGAAGGATAAATTTAAAGAGAACTTTTTTATCGTTCTTCCGGCGGCAATTGTTACGATCCTGGTCTTCTTTATCATCACCAGACAGGGAAACTACGAACTGACCGGTGATCTTTCCTACAGTCTGTGGAAGGTACTGCCCTATGTGGTGGTATTAGTAGGGGCGTTGATCGGTTTTAATGTATTTCTGGTGCTGATAGCCGGTACGGCTCTTTCCCTTATCGTAGGAACAGCTATGGGGACCATCGCTCCGGGAGAGATCTTTTTGGTGATGGCTAAAGGGCCGGACGGTTCCGGAGGGATCACCGGCATGTATGATATCACGGTCATCTCCATTATTGTAGCTTGCATTGTCTCCATTGTGAGAGAAATGGGAGGCATCCAATTTATCCTGGAATTTATCAAAAAACGGATCCGGAGCAGAAAAGGGGGCGAGTTTGGTATTGCTATGCTGGCCCTTCTGGTGGATATGTGTACCGCCAACAATACCGTGGCCATTGTGATCTCTGGACCTATTGCCAAAGAGATAAGCAAAGAACTGGATATTTCCCCCAGGAGATCCGCTTCCCTTCTGGACATGTATACTTCTGTGGGACAGGGACTGATCCCCTACGGAGCCCAGCTTTTGCTGGCGGCAAGCCTTATGGGGCTCACACCCTATCAGATCATTCCTTACTGCTACTACCCGATCCTGATGGCCCTCAGCGGCTTTGTTTTCATATTTTTCGTAAAAAGGCGGAAATAAGGAGAAAGAGTTTGTAAAGAAAGATAGATTTTGACGTATGGACAAAAAAAGAATTTTGGTGGTATAATAATTTTGTTAACTTGTGAACAGTATTCAAAGCTTAAGAGGGATGAGGAGGGACCTTTATCGGCTGGGATAAAAAGATCAAATTGAAAGGGGATATGTAGAATGTCAGCATTTAACATGAAAGTAACACCGGAATTAGAAAGACTCACAAATATCTGCAAGGAACACTCCAGCATCGATCTGTCGCTGTACGGAAAATACGATGTGAAAAGAGGTCTCCGTGACCTGAATGGAAAAGGTGTCCTTGCCGGCCTGACCCAGGTATCTAATGTGCAGGCGACCAAGGTAGTGGACGGAAAGGAAGTGCCCTGTGCAGGAAGTCTTTCTTATCGCGGCTATGACATTAAGGAGCTAACAAGCGGATTTGTAAAAGACGACCGGTTTGGATTCGAAGAAGTGACCTATCTTCTTCTTTTCGGGGAACTGCCCAATAAAGAAGAACTGGATCATTTTACCCACCTTCTGGCGGCTCAGCGCTCACTTCCCAGAAACTTTGTCCGGGACGTGGTGATGAAAGCGCCGTCCAGAGATATCATGAACGCCTTATCCAGAAGTGTATTGACCCTGTATTCCTATGATACAAATCCGGATGACATTTCTCTTCCGAATGTTTTAAGACAATGTTTAAACCTGATCAGCGTATTTCCGCTTTTGTCTGTGTACGGCTATCAGGCATACAACCATTACGAAAGAGGAAAGAGCCTTTATATACATAATCCGAAAAAAGAATTATCCACAGCAGAAAACATCCTCCGTATGCTCCGGCCGGATAAAAAATATACAGATCTGGAAGCAAAGATCCTTGATCAGGCTTTGATCCTTCATATGGAGCACGGCGGCGGCAACAACTCCACCTTTACTACCCATGTGGTATCTTCTTCAGGAACCGATACCTATTCTACCATCGCGGCAGCATTGGGATCATTGAAGGGACCCAAGCACGGCGGCGCCAACATAAAGGTAGTGAGCATGTTCCACGACCTGAAGAGAGAAGTTAAAGACTGGACCGATGAGGATGAGGTAAGAAATTATCTTAAGAGACTCCTTCATAAAGAAGCTTTTGACCGGAGAGGACTTATTTATGGTATGGGCCATGCCATTTATTCCGTGTCCGACCCTCGTGCGGAGATCCTGAAGGGCTTTGTAGAGAGCCTGGCCAGAGAAAAAGGCCGGATGAAGGACTACCGCCTGTATTCCATGATCGAGCGGATGGCTCCGGAAGTCATCGCGGAAGAACGCCGCATATACAAAGGCGTCAGTGCCAATGTGGACTTTTACAGCGGCTTTGTTTACAGCATGCTGGATCTTCCGCTGGAACTGTATACTCCTATGTTTGCAGTGGCCCGTATCGTAGGATGGAGCGCCCACCGTCTGGAGGAACTGATCAATACAGATAAGATCATCCGTCCGGCATACAAAAACGTGCTTACTCCTGCAAAATACGTTCCCCTTGAGGAACGCTGAAAAGGGGAAGAATGCATGTTTACTCGATTCTTTCCGGATGAATGCCGGAATTCCACCTACGAAATTGATTTTGAGAAGCTGTACCGGGAAGGGTACAGAGGACTGCTTTTTGATATTGATAATACGCTGGTGCCCCACGGGGCACCGGCAGATGACCGGGCGAAGGCTTTATTTGCCCGTCTGAAAAAATTAGGCTTTAAGTGCTGCTTTTTATCCAACAATCAGTATAAAAGAGTGGCATCTTTTAATGATGAGATCGGAGAAACATTTATAGAAAACGCCCATAAACCCTCTGTGAAAAATTATAAAAAAGCCATGGAACTTTTAGGAACAGATACCAGCAATACCATTTTCATCGGAGATCAGCTGTTTACCGACATCTATGGGGCAAAAAGGGCGGGTATCAGAAATATACTGGTAAAACCGATCGATCCGAAAGAGGAAATCCAAATAGTCCTGAAACGCTATTTAGAAAAGATTGTTTTATATTTTTACTGGAAAGAGGAGGGGAATTCATGAACCATATCGTGATCATAGGATTTATGGGTTCAGGAAAGACAAGAGTGGGGAAACGTCTGGCAGGGGATCTTCATCTTCCCTTTGTAGATGTTGACAAGACGATCGTAAAAAAAATGGGGTTGACGATTAAAGAGATTTATGATAGATTCGGAGAGCCTTTTTACCGGGCTTTGGAAACCGTAAAGATCAAAGAGCTTCTGGAAGACAAGGAACAAAAGGTGATCTCTTTGAGCGCCGGCTGTCCTGTACAGGAGCAGAACCAGAAATATTTAAAGAATCTGGGAACGGTCATTTATCTGAACGGTTCATTTGAGACTTTAAAGAAAAGACTGGA
>DXBU01000040.1 GCA_019116385.1 Candidatus Blautia faecigallinarum
AAAAATTCTTGAATATTCTTTAAAGTTTTTGGAACAATAAACTATGTAGTAAATAAGCAGCTGAAAATTTACAGGCGGCTGCTATGCCAACTGCACAAGGAGGAATATTCAAATGGCAAAGAATTATGGAACAGAAAACAAGACGACCAGCAAAAACGAGATGAATACAAGAAATGCCCAGGACTGCGGCAAAAATTGTGGTAAAAACAGCACAAAAAACAGTTCTAAGAACAAAGCTTCCAGTGCTTATGATCCAGAACAGGACGAGTATTCCGACAGATATTAACCAGCATCTTTACTGGGAAAAATCATAACCCGGATGGGTGTGCAGAATTGTTTTTTGCCAATAAGGGACAAAAAGGCTCCGGATATTTCCGGGGCTTTTTTGTTCCTTATTCATATGATAGAAATAAAAAGGAGCTCCACAAATGTTTTCTGCAGAAACGATATCAGCAAAAATGCTGGATGATTATATCGGACGTTCAGACGTCCTGCTTATAGATCTTCGAGACAGAGAAGCTTACCAGCGTGCCCACATACGCACGGCCTGGAATATACCTTTTGGGGAATTGGAAGAAAAGGAAGAATTTCCCAAAGAAAAAATCCTGATCTTTTACTGTGACCGGGGAGGAGCCAGCATGGCTGCTGCCAGGGAGATGGAAAAGAAAGGATTCCAAACCATGACAGTTATTGGCGGATTTGATGCATATCGTGGAAGAAATCTTGTAATTTCCGGAAAGGCATGATAAGGTAAAAGGTACAGACAGAGAACAACGATTAAAGGAGAACACTTATGAAATACATGTTTGCATCAGACATTCATGGCTCAGCCTACTATTGCCGGGAAATGCTCCGGGCATTCCGGGAAGAAAAGGCAGACCGCCTGGTCCTTCTGGGCGATCTGCTTTACCATGGACCAAGGAACGATCTGCCCAAGGATTATGCGCCCAAGGAAGTGATCGCTATGCTGAACGAGGTAAAAGACTTCATCTATGCAGTCAGGGGGAATTGTGAGGCAGAAGTGGACCAGATGGTGCTGGAGTTTCCGGTGATGGCAGATTACTGTATCCTGGTACTGGATCAGAAGACATTTTATGCTACCCACGGACATGTATACAATCAGGACCATCTGCCCCCTATCCAAAAGGGAGATATTCTGATCCACGGTCATACACATGTTTACAAAGCAGAAAGAAAAGAGAACTATATCCTGTTAAATCCTGGTTCTGTATCAATCCCCAAGGAGGGAAATCCTCCCACCTATGCTGTCGTACAGGATGGGACCTTCCTTATTAAAGACTTCGAAGGAAAGATAAGAAAAGAACTGCAATTATAAAGGGAGGATGCCATGGAAAAATGGGAATTGATCGCACCCTGTCATTTTGGACTGGAAGCGGTGCTGAAACGTGAAATACTGGATCTGGGGTATGAGATCAGCAAGGTGGAAGACGGAAAGGTGACTTTTTTTGCAGATGCACAGGGTATCGCAGACGCTAATACCTTCCTGCGCACTACAGAAAGGATTCTTTTGAAGGCAGGAGAATTCAAAGCCACTTCATTTGAAGAACTATTTGAAGAGACGAAGGCTCTTCCCTGGGAAAAATTTATTCCCGAGGACGGCAAATTCTGGGTAGCAAAGGCCAATTCTGTAAAGAGCAAACTGTTCAGCCCTTCCGATATACAGTCGATTATGAAAAAAGCTATTGTAGAGCGTCTGAAAGGAGTATACGGGATATCCTGGTTCCCGGAGGATGGAGCCAGCTTTCCCATAAGAGTGGCTTTTATGAAGGATATTGCCACCATCGGGATCGATACCTCCGGTGTTTCCCTTCATAAGCGGGGATATCGGCAGATGACTGTTAAGGCGCCCATTACGGAAACCCTTGCGTCAGCGCTTATCATGCTCACCCCATGGAATAAAGAAAGGATCTTGGTGGACCCTTTTTGCGGAAGCGGGACCTTCCCTATTGAGGCGGCGATGATGGCAGCGGATATAGCGCCGGGGATGAACCGGTCCTTTCTGGCAGAAGAATGGAGGCATCTGGTGCCGAGAAAATGCTGGTACGATGCCAGGGAAGAGGCCAATGACCGTGTAAATCTCACGGTAGAAACCGATATCCAGGGCTATGACATTGACGAAGAGGCGATCCGGGCAGCCAGGGCAAACGCCAAGCTGGCTGGGGTAGAAAAGCTGATCCATTTTCAACGGCGTCCGGTGAAAGAACTGCGCCATCCCAAACCTTATGGATTCATAATCACCAACCCTCCCTATGGGGAACGATTGGAGGAAAAAGCCGCTTTGGGGCAGCTTTATCGGGAGATCGGAGAAAGTTTCAGCCATCTGGACAAATGGTCCATGTATCTGATCACCTCCTATGACCGCGCCGAAAACGATATCGGAAGAAAGGCAGACAAAAACAGAAAAATATATAATGGTATGTTAAAAACTTATTATTACCAGTTTCTGGGGCCGAAGCCCCCGAGAAAGAATGCCTGATCAGGCTTATATACAGAGAACAGAAGGAGGAAAGTGTGAAAGTACACTTTCACATCTACCGTTATTGACGCAGCAAGTGCGTCAGAAGGAGGAAAAAATGAAGCGAATCATTTTTGCAACAGGCAATCAGGATAAGATGAAAGAAATCCGCGAAATCCTGCAGGACCTGGGCATAGAAATTTTATCTTTAAAAGAAGCAGGAATAGAGGCGGATATTGTAGAGGATGGAACAACCTTTGAAGAAAACGCAGTCATAAAGGCCAGGACGATATGTGAAAAAACAGGAGAAATTGTTTTGGCAGATGATTCCGGCCTGGAGATCGACCATCTGAATAAGGAACCGGGAGTCTATTCGGCACGGTATATGGGAGAAGATACTTCTTACCATATCAAAAATGCAAATCTGATCCAGCGTCTGGAAGGCGTTCCCGATGAGAAACGCACAGCCAGATTTGTCTGCGTGATAGCGGCGGCTTTTCCGGACGGCACGATAAAGACTGCCAGAGGAACGATGGAAGGCCGTATTGGCTATGAGGAAAAAGGTGAAAATGGTTTTGGATACGATCCGATTTTTTATCTTCCGGAGTATGGATGTTCCTCGGCAGAACTTTCCATGGAAGAAAAAAATAAAATCAGCCACAGAGGAAAAGCACTTCGTGCTATGAAGGAAGAACTAAGATGAAGGTATTGGTCGTAAGCGATACACATGGAAGAGATGAAAAACTGGAGGCGGCGGTGCAGAAGGAGGCTCCCGTTGATCTGCTGGTACACTGCGGTGATGTGGAAGGCCGGGAATTTTTTGTAGAAGCTCTGGCAGAATGCCCCTGCTGCATTATATCGGGAAACAATGATTTTTTCTCAGATCTTCCAAGAGAGGAAGAAATAGAGATCGGAAACCGGAGAGTTCTGGTGACCCATGGACATTATTATGGAGTATCTATGGATATTTACGGGCTTATAGACGAGGCAAAGGCCAGGAACTGCCAGGCGGTGTTTTTTGGACATACCCATAAGCCGTTGATCACAGAAAAGGACGGTATTTTTGCCCTGAACCCGGGTAGCCTTTCCTTTCCGCGCCAGGAAGGAAGAAGGCCTAGCTATGCTATAGTAGAAACGGATCCCCAGGGAACTTTTGAAGCCGAGATCAAGTATTTATAAAGAAGAAGCCCGGATCTGGCGGCAGAAACCGCCGATCCGGGACTCATAAAAAAATCCATAAAAAAATAAAAAAAGTGTTGACATTTCACACGCCCCTATAATATAATATGTCTTGCGTCAAACAACGACAGAAAATTAAATAGCTCAGCGGGGTGTGGCTCAGCTTGGCTAGAGCGCCTGGTTTGGGACCAGGAGGCCGCAGGTTCGAATCCTGTCACCCCGACTGCTGTAAACCATAGTTACCGTTTCAGCGACTATGCGGGTGTAGTTCAATGGTAGAACACTAGCCTTCCAAGCTAGATACGTGGGTTCGATTCCCATCACCCGCTTCTCTGACAAAGAGAGATGTGTCTGTAGCTCAGCTGGATAGAGCAACGGCCTTCTAAGCCGTGGGTCGGGGGTTCGAATCCCTTCAGGCACGCTGTGGTGGGTATAGCGCAGTTGGTTAGCGCGCCAGATTGTGGCTCTGGAGGCCC